>CBFDBL010000010.1:0-28227 GCA_965603035.1 uncultured bacterium | reverse complement strand
TCTCCCCGCGGGAGAGGGCGCCGCCCGCACGCTACTCTCAGCGGGAGGCGCGGCTGGAGCGCCCTCTCCCGCGGGACAGCGCGAGAGGTACAATGGGCGAGCCGCTCGTCGCTACGGGCGAGCGGCTCTGTGCAACTGCACCAAGCACCGTGGCACGGGCACCCTGCCCGTGGTCCACAGGCTGGAAGCCTGTGCCGCAGCTCGCCGGCACACATTCCTTGTGCGAGGACCGATAGCGACGCGCCGGCTGCGGGATGCGAACGCACCCCGGACGGCGCGGCAGCCGCCAGCTATAGTTCCACACTTGCGCAAGTGTGGAATCTTTGGATCTGCCCCGACCGTCTGCGACCGCGGTCGCTGCAGACCGTGGATCCCCGCGCAAGAGGTGTCCGAGCCCTTGCTCTGGAACTGCATCAGACACGGTGGCGCGGGCACCCTGACCGTGGTCCACAGGCTGGAGGCCTGTGCCACCCTCAATCAGTGTCAGGCACTGATTAGTGATTAGCGGTCCACAAGCTTCAAACCTGTGCCACAGGTCCGGGTAGGACGTTTCTTCTGCGGGCATCCGTGGCGCTGGGCAGCGCAGGAGGCACAGCCCCCCACGCCAGCGCCGCCAGGCTCCATCGCCGGTCTGTCCCTTGACTTGGCATGTCCCCGCCGCCATAATGCCGGCCCATCGCCCTCAGGAGCCGCGCCATGTCGGGCACGGATACTGCTCTCTGCCTACGCTTCCTCGGCGTCGATGCCTGCACGCCGGCGAAGGGCGGGAATACGGCGTCGTTCGCCGTGGACGGCCGCCTGGCGATCGATACGGGCTGGTACCTGACGGATCGGCTGCTAGCCGCGGACATCGACCCGCTGGCGGTCGAGGCCGTGGTACTGACGCACTGCCACCACGACCACATCCTCGGCCTGCCGCAACTGCTCTTCTACTACGGCATCCAGCGCGACAGGCGGCCCGCGCGGCCACTGCACATCTACGGCCCTGCGGGCGAGATTCGGCGGGTGGTGGACGACGCGTGCTGCTATCTCCAGTTCGATCGCTACGCCGAGCTCGACTTCGACCTGGAGGTCCACGAGCTCGCCGCTGGCGACGGCTTCGCGCTCGACGGCCTGCGGGTGACGACCTGCGTGGCCCGCCATACGGTCCCAGGCCTCTCCCTGCGCGTCGAGAACGCCAGCGGCGCCGCGGCCGTCTTCTCCGGCGACACGGCGCTGAACCCCGACCTGATCGAGCTGGCCCGCGGCGCCGGCCTCCTGGTCCACGAGGCTTCCTACGGCCCCAAGGCCAAGGGGGAGGATCCCCGGTGGGGCCACTCGGGCGCGCCCGATGCCGCCGAGGTCGCCCGCCAAGCGGGTGTCGCCCGCCTCGCCCTCGTCCACTGCGTCCCAGCGAAGCGCGCCGACGCCCTCGAGGCCGCGCAGGCGCTCTTCCCCGACACCTTCCTCCCACACAGCGGCCAGCTCGTCACCGTACCCCCACCAGGACCCGCCGATGACCCATCGTGAACGCTATCGTGCGACGCTGCTCTTCGGCGAGCCGGATCGCATCCCCTTCTCGCCCGGCGGGCCGCGCGAGTCGACGCGGGCACGGTGGAAGCAGGACGGGCTGGAGGACCCGAGCCGCTACGTGGACGCGCTGCTTGACATCCTCGGCTTCCGGCCGGAGCCGGCGAGGATGCCGGGGGTGGGCCTCGGCGTGTCGTTCCAGATGATGCCGAAGTTCGAGGAGAAGGTGCTCGAGCACCGCGGCGGCCATTACGTGGTGCGAGACTGGATGGGGGCGATCACCGAGATATCGGACGAGTACGACTACACGTACATCCGCTCGGCGAAGGACTTCGTGACTCGGCGGTGGCACAAGTTCCCCGTGGAGACCCGCGAGGATTGGGACGCGATGAGGCGGCGCTACGACCCCAACGCCGCCGGGCGGTTCCCCGGCGACTTCGAGTCCCGCTGCGCGCGCAACCGCGGGCGCGACACGGTGGTGGGCATCCACTTCAACGGCCCGTTCTGGCAGATGCGCGAGTGGTGCGGCTTCGAGGGGCTGTGCCTGAAGATGGTCGAGGAGTCGGCGTTCGTCGATGAGATGGCTCAGTTCTGGGCGGACTTCTGCTCGGCGGTGATGCGGCCGATCCTGGCGCGGGTGCGGCTCGACTACGTAGGGTTCAGCGAGGATATGGCCTACAAGGAGCACTCGATGATCTCGCCGGCCATGAGCCGCCGTTGGCTCCAGCCGGCCTACGAGCGGTGGGTGGCCGAGGCGCGAGCCGCGGGCTGCGCGATCTTCGATATGGACAGCGACGGGAAGGTGGACGAGCTGATCCCCATCTGGCTCGACTCGGGCATCAACGTGTGCGACCCGATCGAGGTCGCCGCCGGGAACGACCTGGCGGCCTACCGCGCGAGGTTCGGCCACCGGATGGCCTACAAGGGCGGGGTGGACAAGCGGGCCATCGCGAAGGGCGGCGACGCGCTGGCCGGCGAGCTCGAGCGGCTCCGGCCCGTGATCGACGACGGCGGCTACATCCCGGGCTGCGACCACGGGGTGCCGCCCGACATCTCGTGGCCGCACTTCATCGACTATGCGCGGCGGCTCGCGCGGCTCACCGGCTGGCTGTAGCGGGCCGGCGCAGGTTCGACAATCGGCCGCGGAATGCCTATAATGCTGGCCGGCGCCGCCGCGGGCCATGCCGCCCGCCGACGGTCAGCGAAGGAGAAGAGGCTTGAGGCTCTGGACCCGCAAGTTCCTCGCTGGCCTGCTCTTCCTCGCGGTGTACATCCTCAACGCGCGGGCCCAGCCCATGAACGAGACTACGGGCGAGCGGGCGCCGCTCCTGCCCTACAGCGACCACACGATCTTCTCGTTCATCTTCCTGCTCGTCTTCCTCTTCGCGCTCTCCCACGCGGGGAGTTGGGTGCTCTGGAAGCTCCGCCACCGGCACGACGCAGTCGAGGGCGGCGGCTCGTCGAAGCGCGCGCGAAGGAAGCAGCCCCAACGCAGATGATCGGTCCCGCGCGCGGCGGAGTCGCCGGCGCTTCGCCGAGCGCGCAAAACGCGCCGCGCGGTCGCCGTGCACAGCCGGTGGGTAAGGCGTGGACGCCCTCTCGACGATGAAAAAAACCCCGCAGAATATTTGCTCACAGATCCCTTATTCGCGCTGCGAATACCGCAAATGACCGCGAGCCCACCGCGCGCGATCGCAGGTTCGGGGATTGACAGCCCGCCGCGCCGAGCGCTATAGTGCGTCCCTCTGGCGTATTGTGCATAACCGATTTCCACAGCCTTCTCAGCGGCGCTGCTCGCCGAGGGAACGGAGGGGTTCCGTCCTCAGAGGCTTTCGACCGCCTGTCCTGGCCTCCCAATGTGTAAGTTGTTTCGCAGCAAGGCCCTAGGAGTTGGGTGCGGTGGCTTTGCCGCGTAGCCGGGTGGGACAAGCGGAGGGGGTGGCTTTTCCCATCCACCCTTGCAGTGCGCTTGCGTCTCGCTGTGGATCGGTTGTGGGTAACCCGTAGACAAGGAAAGGTGGGGTGCCCATGCCTTCTAGCGAAGATCTTTGGCCGGCTATACTTGGGCAGATCCAGCGCACGGTCCGCGCGCAGCAGTTCGACACCTGGTTCCGCAGTGTACGCCTCGAGCGCTTCTCGACCGAGGCCATGACGCTCCAGGTCCCCAACAGCTTCTACCACGAGTGGCTGCGCCGCCACTACCTCAGTACCATCCAACAGGCCGTGCTACAGGTTACGGGCCGTCGGCCCACCGTCGAGTTCGTCATCCGTCCCATGCCGGCCTCGGAGGCGCCGGATCTGCCGCAGGCCTCGAGCGCCGCGCCGGCACGCCGACGCAGCAGGCCAGGCCCCTCTCCACTCGCGCGGGCCCAGCGCGAGTACTACCCCGCCGACTGGACGAGCAGGCTGAACCGCTACTACGTGTTCGAGAACTTCGTCGTCGGCGCCTCGAATGCCCTCCCCCACGCCGCCGCACTCGCCATCGGCGAGAACCCGGGCCTCGCCTACAATCCCTTCTTCCTCCACGGCGGCGTCGGCCTTGGCAAGACCCACCTCATCCAGGCCATCACCCATCGCCTCCTCGAGGCGCAGCCGAAGATGCGCATGCTCTACCTGTCGTGCGAGAGCTTCATGAACCACTTCATCTCCTCGGTCCAGCACGGCGAGATGGAACGCTTCCGCAGGATCTACCGGGGCCTCGACGCGCTGTTCGTGGACGATATCCACTTCCTGTGCCGCGGCACCCGCGAGGCGACACAGGAGGAGTTCTTCCACACCTTCAACGCGCTCTACAACGCCGGCAAGCAGATCGTCCTGTCGAGCGACTGCCCGCCACGGGAGCTGACGAAGCTCGAGGAGCGCCTCCTGTCGCGCTTCAAGTGGGGGCTCGTCGCGCGCATCGACGCGCCGGGGTACGAGACCCGCGTGGCGATCCTCCGCCACAAGGCACAACTCGGCGGCCGCGCGCTGCCCGACGACGTCCTCCAGTTCATCGCCGAGAACATTGACAGCAACATCCGCGACCTCGAGTGCGCGATCACCAAGATCGGAGCCTTCGCCTCGCTCGTCAACAAGCCAATTGACATCCACCTCGCTCGCGAGGCGCTCCGCGACACCGTCGAACACGTCGCCACCGCCATCACCATGGACGAGATCATCAAGCACGTCACACGCGAGTACCGCATCAAGCTCGCCGACCTCGTCTCGCGCCGACGCACCAAGTCCGTCGCTCTCCCCCGCCAAGTCGCCATGTACCTTGCGCGCCGCCTCACACGCCACTCCCTCGAGGAGATCGGCAGCTACTTCGGCGGGCGCGATCACACCACCGTCATGCACGCCTGCGACAAGATCGATCGCGTGCGCAAGGAAGACCCCGCGCTCCACGCAATCGTGGACCGCCTCACACAGCACCTCCGCCGCCACCGCGCCGCTGCCACCAGCTAGCCGACGTGGGTACCCCGTGGAGGCGTCGTGCATGGCCTCGGACTTCAATCAGGGTGAAATGGGGATGCTTCTACCCTCACAACAAACGGCCGTGGGTACCGTGGACAAACGGCCACCCCGGCGCACACCCAGGCAGCAGGGTACCCCCAGCGCACGTAGCCTGTGGATAACTCGCAAGCATTTGATGCATATAGCCTTACGCGCTGTCCCTCAACGACTTTCCCACATACCCACCGGCCCTATTTCTATTTGATCTAGAGGTTTAAATGACTATAATAAGAAGATCAGAAGCACGGTCGCCTTCGGTCCCTGCCTTCCCGCCCCGCAAGCACCAGACGGAGGTCTCGCGGTAATGAAGATCACCTGCCAAACCGACGCGCTTCACGACGGCTTCCAGGTGGTCGGAAGCATCGTGCAACAGCGGCCCACGAGGCCCATCCTCAGCACCGTGCTCCTTGTGGCAAAGGGCGACAAGGTAGAGCTCCACGCGACCGATCTCGAGATCGGCATCCGCCTCGACGTGCCCGGGGTCGAGGTCGGTGAGGAAGGCCAGATCGCCATCTCGCAGGCGCGGGTCGCCTCCATCCTGCGCGAGACCGCCGACGAGACGATCACGCTCGAGACCGACGACCAGCACTGCATTATCACTGCCAGCGACAGCCGCTTCCGGCTGCCCATCGAGGCCGCTGACGAGTTCCCCGAGATCCCTGTCTTCGACGAGGGCAACGCGTACGACGTGGAGCGCCAGGCCTTCGTGGACATGGTCTCAAAGACGTCCTTCGCGGCACACCGCGGCAAGCATCGCTATGCGCTCAACGGCGTGCTGCTCGAGATCAAGGCCAAGGGCATCGTGATGGTCGCCACCGACGGGCGTCGGCTGGCGCACATCGAGAAAAAAGCCAAGTTCGCCGACGATGCCGAGGAATCGGTGATCGTGCCCACCAAGGCGCTCGACCAGGTCATCAAGGTCCTCACCGACGATGACGAGGTAATCCACCTGAACATCCTCGAGAACCAGATCGTCGCCAAGACCCTGCGCGCCGCCGTCTCGACCCGCCTCGTCGAAGGCCACTTCCCACCCTACGACAGCGTGATCCCGAAGGACTGCGACAAGAAGGTCGACATGGACCGGGAGCGACTCCACTCAGCCGTGCGGCGCGCCGCGCTGCTCACGAGCGAGGATTCGAGCGCCGTGTTCCTCGCCTTCCAGAGCGGGAAGCTGGCCGTAACGGCGGCGGCCCCCGAGACAGGGGAAGCAAACGTGGAGTTGGCCGTCGAGTACGACGGCCCCGACACGGAGTTGGGCTTCGCGCCCGAGTTCCTCACCGATCTCTTCCGTGCGCTGGACGACGAGACGATCCGCGTGGAGTTCCGCGACGCGGCGAGTGCGGGGATCTTCCGCGCAGGGAAGGACTTTCTTTACGTGGTCATGCCGGTCAGCCGCGAATGAACAAGCGCCGTGGCCCCGAGAAACTCGGGCACATCCTCCGTGACTTCCTGGAATCCAGCGGCCTCGCCCACAAGCTCAAGCACCTGGAAGTCTACCGCGCCTGGGAGGACGTGGTCGGGCCTGAGATAGCAGCGGCGACGCGGATCGCCGGGCTGGCCCACCACAAGCTTTACGTCGACGTGGCCTCGGCCGCACGGCGCCACGAGCTGGCCACCTTCTACAAGCAGCGCATCCTCCACGCGCTCAGGCAGCAACTGCCGAACGTCCGGATCCAGGACATCGTTTTCCGCCCCGGGTCCGCCCACAGGAGCTGACATGCCGGACGACAGCAAGTCGACCTACGACGCGCGCGACATCAAGGTCCTGCCAGGCATCGAGGGCGTGCGCAAGCGCCCCGCCATGTACATCGGCGACACTTCCGTGCGCGGCCTCCACCACCTCGTCGAAGAGGTGGTCGCCAACTCCATCGACGAGGCCATGGCCGGGCACTGCACCGAGATCGGCGTGCAGCTCAATGCCGACGGCAGCGTCACCGTCACCGACAACGGGCGCGGCATCCCGGTCGGCATGCACCCCAGCGAGAAGGTGCCCGCCGTGGAGGTCATCATGACCATGCTCCACGCCGGCGGGAAGTTCGACAACAAGGCCTACAAGGTCGCAGGGGGCCTCCACGGGGTCGGGGTCTCCGTCGTCAACGCGCTCAGCGAGTGGCTCACCGTCGAGGTCCGCCGCGACGGCAGCGTCTACCACCAGAGCTACGAGCGAGGCAAGACCGCCTCCGAGCTCAAGACCATCGGCAAGTCGAAGTCCACCGGCACCATCATCACCTTCAAGCCCGACGGCCAGATCTTTAGCACCACCACCTTCAGCTTCGATATCATCAGCACCCGGATGCGCGAGCTGGCGTTCCTCAACCGCGGGGTCGCCATCACCCTGCGCGACGAGGACAGCGACAAGGAGCGCCAGTTCTGCTATGAGGGCGGCATCGGCGCCTTCGTCGCCTACCTCAACGAGGGCCGCAACGTCATCCACCGCGACGTCATCTTCATCGCGAAGGAGACCGAGGGCATCGTCGTCGAGGTCGCGATGCAGTACAACGACGGCTACAGCGAGAACGTCTTCTCCTTCGCCAACAACATCAACACGATCGAGGGCGGCACCCACCTGTTCGGCTTCCGCTCGGCGCTCACCCGCACCCTCAACGCCTACGCGCGGAGCGAGAACCTGGTCCGCGGCGACCGCCTGCCGCAGGGCGAGGACATCCGCGAGGGGCTCACGGCGGTGGTCAGCGTCAAGATCGCCGAGCCGCAGTTCGAGGGCCAGACCAAGACGAAGCTCGGCAACCGCGAGGTGCAGGGCCTCGTCGAGGCGGCCGTCAACGAGCGGCTGAGCCTCTACCTCGAAGAGCACCCGAAGACGGCGCGCCTCGTCGTCCGCAAGGCTGTCCAGGCCGCCGAGGCACGCGAGAGCGCGCGCAAGGCACGCGAGCTGACCCGACGCAAGAGCGCTCTGAGCAGCGGCAGCCTGCCCGCCAAGCTCCACGACTGCTCGAGCCGCGACGTCGAGTCCACCGAGCTCTTCATCGTCGAGGGCCAGAGCGCGGGCGGCAACGCCAAGCAGTGCCGCGACGCCCGCTTCCAGGCCATCCTGCCCCTTCAGGGCAAGATCCTGAACGTCGAGAAGGCGCGGGTCGCCAAGATGCTGAGCCACGGCGAGATCCAGACCCTCATCCTCGCCCTGGGCACGGGGATCGGCCCCGAGGAATTCGACATCTCGAAGCGGCGCTACGGCAAGATCATCATCATGACCGACGCCGACGTCGACGGCGCCCACATCCGCACCCTCCTGCTCACCTTCTTCTTCCGCCACATGCCCGACCTGATCCGCCAGGGCTGCATCTACCTGGCACAGCCGCCCCTCTACCGCGTGCGGCGCAGGAAGCGCGAGCAGTACTACGTCACCGACGAGGAGTTCCGCGGCGCGCTCATCGAGCTCGGCGCCGACGGCACCCGTCTCACCGTGCTCGACACCGACAGGAGCATCGAGGCCAAGGAGTTCCATGACCTCGTGGCCCTGCTGCGCGAGATGGAGAGCCACCAGCGCACCCTGCGCAAGCACGGGATCCCGCTGCGCGCCTTCCTCGCCGAGCGCCGGCCCGACGGCTCCTACCCGCGCTTCCGCATCAGCGTCGCCGGCGAGCACCACTACGCGCACAGCGAGGAGGAGGTGCGCGTCATCGCCAGCCGCATCGCCGCCGATCGCGACAGCCAGGAGATCGAGGACGGCCAGGCCGTGCTCGACGGCACCCTCAGCGTGACCGAGATCCACGAGGCCCGCGATATCGCGAAGACCCTCGCCAGGCTCGAGCAGCAGGGCTTCGCGCTCGAAACCTACTTCCCCGACCCCGACCCCGACGCCCCGCCGCGCTACCGCATCGCCGCCAACGGCGACAGCTACGACCTCGCCAGCATCTCCGCCATCGCGGCCACCGTCCGCCGCATCGGCGAGAAAGGCCTTCAGATCCAGCGCTACAAGGGACTCGGCGAGATGAACCCCAACCAGCTCGGCGAAACCACCATGGACCCCTCCACGCGCACCCTCTTGAGAGTCCGCCTCGAGGATACCGTCGAGGCCGACCACCTCTTCTCACTCCTCATGGGCAGCAACGTCGCCGACCGCCGCGCCTTCATCGAGCGCCACGCCCTCGAGGCCACCAACCTCGACATCTGAGCCGATCCCCCTCCGCCGGGCGCCGCCTGCCCGAGGCCGCCGCCATCGAAGGGCCGGTCTGGCGGAGGCCCGCGCCGCGGGCGGCCGGGGGCTCGCCCTCCCGGTGCGTCGGACACGGGGCATTGCTCCCGGGCGCGGGGGCGGTATAATGGGCAGGAGGCCGCTGGTGGGCGCGACTTCTCGACAACCGGCGCAAGAAACGACTGCTGACGCCCGTCTTAAGGGTGGAGGGCGCATGGCAGACGGGGACGATGCGGCGCTCGTGCAGCGGGCCGCGGAGGGCGATCGGGAGGCCTTCGGCGAGCTGGTCGCGCGGCACTCTCGGGCCATGCTCGCCGTCGCGCGGGCCTACTTCGCCGAGGAGGCCGATGCCGAGGACGCCGTCCAGGACGCCTTCGTGAAGGCCTGGGGGGCGCTGGGCCAGCTCGAGCGGCCCGAGCGCTTCGCTGCCTGGCTCGCGCGCATCACCAGCCGCACGAGCATCGACGCGCTGCGCGCGACGCACGAGAAGGTCTCGCTCGCCGACTTCGCCACCAGCGTGCCCCTGCGCCCGCGGGTCGGGCCCGAGCAGCTCACCCCCGCCGCCCTCGCGAGCAAGGGCGAGCGGGCCGAGATGCTCAAGGCCGCCATCGGGCGCCTGGCCGAGAACTACCGAGTGGTCATCATGCTCCGCTACGCTGGGCAGATGAGCTACGCGCAGATGGCCGACTACCTCGACGTGCCGGTCTCCACCGTCGAGACCCGCCTCCATCGTGCCAAGAAGGCCCTGCGCGAGCTCCTGCCGACCCTCGAGACGCGAGACTGACGGAGGACAACCGATGCGACGCAGCCTCCTCCCCGCCCTGACCCTCAAGTACCGCCGCACGAAGACGGCGGGCGAGCCGCAATAGAAGAGAGGGCACGGGCGCCCCTTCCGCAGCCGGGGACGGTGTGCTATGGACTGCAAGGACCTGGCCGCGCTGATGGGCGCGAAGCCGCTGGCGGCGCTCACGCCGGCCGAGCGGGCCGCCGTGGCGAGCCATCTGGCCGGCTGCGAGGCCTGCCGCGGGCGGTGGGACCCGACGCTGCGCTCGCAGGAGCTCTACGAGGCGGTCCGGCCCGCGCGCGACACGAGCGGCCTCCGCGAGGCCGTCCTGGCCCGCATCGGCGGCGAGGGAGGCACTGCGAGCGACGAAGGCGGCGACCAGCCGACCCCGTCGAAGCGGCAGCGCCTGGCCGGCTTCGAGCTCCTCGGCCGCCTGGGCAGGGGCGGCATGGGCACGGTGCTCAAGGCGCGGCAGATGTCGATGGACCGCGTGGTGGCCCTCAAGATCCTGCCCAAGCGCCTCGCGGCGAACGACAGCTACGTCAAGCGGTTCATCCGCGAGGCCCGCGCCGCGGCGCGGCTGCGGCACCCCAACATCGTGCAGGCCTACGACGTGGGCCGGGCCGGCGGCTACTACTACTTCGCCATGGAGTACGTCGAGGGCGAGACGTGCGAGGCCATCCTGCGCCGCGACGGCCCCTTCGACCAGACCCGCGCGCGCGCCATCCTCGAGCAGACGGCCAGCGCCCTCGCCGCCGCCCACGAGGCCGGCATCGTGCACCGGGATATCAAGCCCTCGAACCTCATGGTCGACCGCAAGAGCGAGGTGCGGGTCACCGACTTTGGCCTCGCCAAGCGTACCGAGGGCGACATCCAGGTCACCGCCGACGGCGGCACCCTCGGCACACCGGCCTACGTGTCGCCCGAGATGGCCGCAGGCAAGGGCGCCGACGCACGCTCCGACCTCTACTCACTCGGCGCCACCCTGTTCCACCTGCTCGCGGGGCGGCCGCCGTTCCAGGGCACCAGCTACAACGAGGTGCTCATCAAGCAGGTGAACGAGACGCCGCCGGCCCTCGCCGAGGCGGCGCCCCACGTCGATCGCCGCCTGTGCGGCATCGTCGATCGCCTGCTGCGCAAGAACCCCGCGGCCCGCTTCGCCTCGGCCCAGGCCCTGCTCGAGGAGCTCGAGACCCTCGGCGAGCTGGCGCCCGGCGGGCCCAGCCTGCCGCCGAAGCGCGACGTCCGCGAGGCGCCGACCCTGGCCGAGAGCCCCGCTCGGCGGATGCGCCGCGAGTTCGATGCCGCACAGCGCCGGCCCCAGCGCGCCGCGGCCAGGCGCCGGGCGGCGATCGTCGCCGGCAGCTCCGCCGCCGGCTTGCTCGCCGTCGTCCTGACCGTGTGGGTCGCCACGCGCCCCGGCCCGAAGCCGCCGGTCCAGCCGCCGCCCCCGACGGGCAAGGTCGTCTTCGTCGACCGTGAGCACGATGCAGAGGCCGCCCTCCGCCAGGCTTGGAAGGACGCGAAGGACGGCAAGTGGCAGGCCGCCCTCCGCGCGCTCGATGGCCTCAAGGCGAAGTATGCGGACACGGCCTTCTACGCCTCCAATCGCGTCGCGATGGACGAGCTACGCGCGAAGGCCAATGCCGCGCTCAAGCCCCCGGGACCGCGGACCGACGTCGCCGTCGCAGCGCCGCCGCTGCCCCCGGTCCCGCCTGGCTGGGTCTCGATGTTCGACGGCAAGACCCTGGACGGGTGGGGAGTCGTGGACACGTTTCCCGGCGGTGGGAAGGCCGGCACGGCCGCGGTCGAGGGCGGGTGCGTGGCACTGCGCAGCGGGCAGGAGTTCGCGGCGATCGTCCTTCGGGGCGAGTTCCCGACCTGCGACTACGAGATAGCCCTCGAGGCCCAGCGGACGGAGGGGAGCGGCGATCTGGTCGGCATCACCTTCCCCGCCGGCGCCTCGCGGTGCAGCTTCATCGTGGCTGGGGCGGAGAACCGTCTCGCAGGCGTCCAGCTCGTCGATGGCCGGCCCATCGGCTTCGCGGAGGGCGCCGCTCGGCCGTTCACGTGCGAAAGCGGGCGCTGGTACGCGGTACGGCTCCGGGTGACCCGGGACAGGCTCCAAGGGTGGATCGACGAGGAGCAGGTGCTGGACTTCGCGCCGGCCGGGCACCGATTGTCGGTCTTCAGCGCGTGGCGGGACCTCCAGCCGCTGGGCCTGACCGCGGCCAAGGGCGCCACGCGGCTGCGCCGCATCCGCTACCGCCAGCTTGCCCAAGCGGCCGGCGGCGACTGGGTCTCGCTCTTCGACGGCAATAGCCTCGACGGCTGGCGTCTGGGCGCGGACGGGCTGTTCGCACAGCACGGCCAGCCTGCGGTCGCCGACGGCAGGATCCTGTTCCCGCCCGCCCCTGGCTTCACCGGCATCGCCTGGACGGGCGACGCCCCCAACGAGGACTACGAGCTGGCCCTGGAGGCCATGTGTCTCACTGCCCGCAAGGACCTCTGCAACGTCGTCTTCCCCATCGGCGACAGCCACTGCATCCTGACGGTCGGTGGCTGGGGAGGGAAGCTGGTCGGCCTGTCGATGTGCGACGGCAAGGACGCCAACAACAACGTCACGAAGCGCCCGATGCGGTTCGACGCGGACCGTTGGTACGCGGTGCGCCTGCGGGTCACGCGGGAGAAGGTCGAGGCCTGGATCGACGACAAGCTGGTGATGGATCTGCCGCGCGAGGGCCACAAGCTCACTCTCCCCCACGGCGGCTACGGCTGCCTGCGGTCGCTCGGCGTGTTCGCCTCGCAGAATGGCCACGCCGCCGTGCGCAACATCCGCCTTCGGAGCCTCAAGGGCGAGGCCATCGCTGCGCCGCCGCCTCCGCCGGAGGCCTGGACGGAGCTCTTCGACGGCGAGGGCCTCGATGGCTGGCAGGTCCTCGAGGGCGGGGGCTTCCGCGACCACGGCAAGGTCCACGTGCGCGCCGGCCTGCTCCGCATGGAGCTCGGGCCGGGACACAGGCCCCAGACCGGCATCGCCTACACCGGGCCGTTCCCCCGCGACGACTACGAGGTCGAGGTCGATGCGATGCGCGCCGGCGGGAACCTCGACTTCGGCTGCCTGGTGTTCCCCCTCGGCGACGACCACTGCACCCTGATCGTCGGCGGCCACATCCACGGCAACCTGCTCGGGTTCCGCGAGGTGGACCGCCGCGACGCGTGGGATGATCCGAAGGGCCACAGGTGGTTCGACTTCAAGCCCAACACGTGGTACCGCCTGCGCCTGCGGGTCGAGCGCGACACCCTGACGGTGTGGGTCGATGACAAAGAGCAGTTCGCCATGCCTCGTGCCGGGCACCGCTTCGAGCCTGTGGCGTCGTTCGCCACCGCGACGCCCTTCGGCGTGTGCACCCACGCCACGGCCTCGGCGATCCGCAGCATCCGCGTACGGCGGCTGGATGGCGCGCCCATCGGGCCAGCGGGGAAGGCTCCGCCGGCGCCGCCCCGGCCGGACCGCGAGGCGGCCCGCAAAGCCGCCATCGCGGCCTACGCCAAGGCGTCGGAGAAGGTGTGGGGGCTGCTCGCCCGGCGCGACTACGACGAGGCCGAGAAGCTCGTGGCCGGCCTGGCGCAGCGCGACGAGCACCAGCTCGCCATCGAGGACGTGACGGCCGACGCCGAGGCCGTTCGGATGCTCGAGGGCTTCTGGAGCGACGTCGAGAAGGCCGTGGTCGCGCGCAAGGGGCAGAAGCTTGCCATCGGCGACGAAGAGGGCACGGTCCTCGCCGTCCGCAACGGCCAGGTGACCCTCAAGATCGGCGATGTGCCCGCCTTCCGTCCCGTGCTCAAGCTCACCGCCGCCCAGGCGCTCACGCTGGCCGGCCCCGAGGCCGACGCCCGCGCCAGCCTCGTCCGCGGCGTCCTCCTCCTCGCCGAGGGCAACCTCCCCGCCGCCCGCAAGGCGCTCGCCGCCGCCGGCGAGGGCGGCCACGTCGCTATCTACAAGGCCCGCCTCGCCCGCCTCGCCCGCCGCCCGTGAGAGACGGCCCCCCGCCACGCGCCCAGCTCGCTACTCGCTGTGCGGCACGCCGATGAGCCGGGTCGGCTTGCCCTTGAGGGTGTCGAAGAGGTCGCGCTTCATCGCCTCCTGGTCGATCTGGCGGATCACGCGGACCGAGGTGGGCTGGTCGGTCTTCGTCCAGCGATAGCCACCCTTCGGGCCGGCGACGGTGACGGGCTCCGTGTCTTTGATCCAGCCGAGGCCGAGGCGCAGGCCGATGACGGCCGCGAGGCAGCTCGGGTCGAAGATGGCCTTGTTCTTCCTGGGGACGATGCGCTCCAGGTAGCGGCCGAGCGGGTTGTCGGCGTAGAGGTCGGCCTCCTTCCGCACGTCCATCCGGATGCGGCCGCCGACGGGTGCGGGCATGATCCACGTCTCGACCCCGCTCTGGGCGACGACGAACATCGACCAGGGATCATTGTTGCCGTTGAACTCGCCGGTGATCGCCTGGTTCGAGCCGCCGAGCCACATCACCCGCAGTCGGCTCTTCAGCTCGAGGCCCTCGGCCCGCGCCTGGAGGATGGCGCTCGCCGTGTTCGTCCCCGGCCCGACGGGCACGACCCAGAGGGGATTGGTGGGTGAGGCGCCCCGCGCCGCCGCGAGGATGGCCCGGCTCGCGTCGGTGACGATGGGCGCCGTGTCCTCCCACTTCCCGCTCGCGGGAAGGGCCAGCCGCTGATCGGCGCCGCGGTAGATCGCCGTGACGCGGGACGCCGGCAGGCCGCTCTGCTTCGAGAGGTCGAGGATGTTGACCAGCTCGCGGTAGTTCACCGGCTCCTGGCCGCCGCCGTGGTGGATGCTGTTGACGCCCAGCACGTCGAGCTCGCTGAACAGGCCGTAGCCGAAGTAGTGCTGGTCGTCCACCTCGTTCTTCTGGTCGGTGTCGAGGAAGGCCTGGGGCACGTGGAGCGTCTCGGGCGTGTGGGCGCGGACGATCGTCGAGCAGGCGTCGCGGTACTGGCCGTCGGAGACGGTGAGCTTCAGCCTGTAGATGCCTGGCTTCGCGAAGGTGTGGCGGACGCGCGCCCGGTCCGCCGTCGTCCCGTCGCCGAAGTCCCAGGCGAACGTCTTCGCCTTGCCGCAGGCGTCGGAGCCGTCGAGCTCGACGGGCTTGCCCGCCCTCACGGGCGCCATCAGGGGCGCGATGCGCGCCGCGACCGGCGGCAGCACGGTGACCGTCTCCTCGACCGAAGCAGTGTCCTTGCCGTCGCTGAACATGAGCCTGATCCTCTGCTCACCTGGCTTTGTGAATCTGTGGGTGACTGTGTGCGTACCGTGCGCCTCGCCGCCGCCCAGATCCCAGGCCCACGTCCTGATGGTGCCCGCCACGGTCTCCGCCGTCAGCGTCACCGGCTGGCCCGCGCGAATCGGCTCGCGCGGCAGGCGGATGCGGGCGTCGAAGGGCAACAGGCGGGCCACGACCCACGAGAGAGCCTTCTCGCCGCGGAAGTGGATGCTCTTGCTGGGCGTCCTCGCGTCCTTGCTGAATACGCTGACGCGCAGGGCGTCGAAGGTCTTCGGCTCCGTGCCGGCCCCGCCCCAGGCATAGCGGCCGCTGTGGTACCAGCCGCCCTTGCCGCGGGCGTGGACGAGCCACTTGCCCTCGTGCCGCAGCTCGATCTTCCAGCACGTCTCGGGCTGCGGCTGGTTGGGGTAGACGCCGCTGAGCACGATCAGGTTGGCCTGCACGGGCTTCGGCCACTCGGCCATCCACCACGCCGGCTTCGCCTCGGCCACGACGCCGAGGCTCTTGCCGAAGCCGACGCCATACTCGTGCCACTGCGAGTCCCTGACGAACCGCCCCTGCCGCGGGTCGTAGACCACGTGGTCGGCCTTCCCCCGCACCCCCAGCTTGTAGCTCTCGAGGTTGCCCGACACCTTCGCCTCGACGAGCAGGTTGTGCACGGAGGTCGACAGGCGGGGGACCTCACCTGCGATCAGGCCCGCCGCCAGGGACAGCGCGATAGCCCAGCCAGAGATCTTCATACGGGTCCTCCAGACACCTTTGGCGCCGCGGCAGCTGGCTGCTTGCCGTTGGCGGGTTTCGGGGGGGCGGTGTTCTCGCGGAGCCAGCGCTCCCAGGCGGCGATGCCCTTGCGGAGGCCCTGGGGGTCCTGGCCGTCACGGAGTGGAGCCTTGCAGCGGGTGAGGCGGTTGAGGGCGTCGGCGAGGGAGTGCTGGTAGATGCCGTGAAGGGTGGCGTTCTCGCTGCCGGGCACGAGGTCGGCATTGCGCCGGGCGGCGGCCAGCAGCGGGCGGACGGCCGCGGGGTGGCCGATCTCACCGAGGGCCTTGGCACACCGGATGCGCACATCGACGTTGGGATGGGCGAGGCCGGTGGCGAGACACCAGACGGCGCGCTTGCTCCGCAGGTCGTCGATGGCGGCGAAGCACGTGACGTTGCTCCTGCGGTAGTCGAGCCTGGGGTAGGTGTCGGTGATGGGTGTCGTGTAGTTGACGGCGGCGAGTCGGCGGATCTCGGCGAGCACGCGGTCGCGGAAGTCCACCTCGATGGCGTGGCGGTCCCCTTTGCCGCGGAACCACTTCGGGTCGGTCCGCCAGTGGACGGCAACGGCATCGATCCACGCGGCCACGGTCTGGGCCGAGGGCAGGGCGCGCACGGTCGCGAGGGTCACCTTGCCCGCGCGGTCGAGCTCGAGCCGCACGACACGGTCGCCCTGCGGCCAGTTGGAGCTGTGGACGAGCGGCTCGGCGGGCTCGCCGCCGCCGTAGCTCATGTGCGTGACGCGGCAGACGCCCAACTCGCGCCGCCCCTGGGCCTCGAGGAAGCGGTGGAGCCGGTCGGGGAAGCGCCCGTGCTGCTGGCGGTGCTCGCGCAGGAGCTGCCACAGCGCCGCGAGGTCGCGCCGGCTCGCCGCGACCCGCCTCGCGACGGTCTCGGGCCGCGCCGGCACGGCGACGACCCGCACCTGGGCCGCCAGCCGTCCCGTCCAGAAGCCCCCGACCGCGGGGTTCGTGTTCCTTGGCGAGATATGGAGCATCTCCAGCAGCGTCCCTCCAGAGGAGAACGACTTTGTGACGTCCCCGCCCAACACCCAGGTGCCGCGCCTCCGCGCCCCGGGCGCCAGCAGCGTCGTCTCGCCCGATGTGATGGCCCCCTCCTCGCGGATGAGGAGAGCGAACGTGCTCCGCCGCCCGTCGGAGGTCCGCCATGTGGCGGACGTCCCGTTCTCGTCGGTCAGCTCCTTGAGCATTCGCAGCGGCTTGCCCGAGACGTTGTGGAACTCGAGATGGACCACCAGCGGCTCGCCGATCTCCACCTGCCCCTCCGCAGACCAGGCCCGCCAGCGCAGGCCCTTGACGGGCTGGCTCCACGGCGCCTCGGCCAGGTCGCCGCACCAGATGACGGCAAGCACCGCGGCGAGCGGCATCGCGATCCTCATGGCTTCGCCTCCCGTTTGGCTGGGGCGAGGGTGCCCTCGATCGAGCCCTTCCAGAGCACCCTGTGGTCACTTCCCTCGGGCCGGCACCTGTGGCCGGTCAGAACTCGGCGGGCCTCTGGGGTCCGCCCTTCCAGGCCTTCGGCACGACGGTCATCGAGATGGACGGCGCCCTGTAGAGGTGGTAGTACGTGTCCCGCCCGTCGCCGACGAGCAGGCCGCCCCACCAGGTGACCTCGAACCTCTCGGGCTCGACGAGGCGCAGGCTGGCGAAGAGGCCCTGGATGACACCCTCGACGCGGTGGACGCCGCCGGGCTGGAGCACGATGGGCGTCTTGCGGAGGCCGGGCGGCTCGGCGGTCAGCTTCTGGGTCAGTTCCGCGCGCTCGCTGGCCCGCCAGGCGCGCAGCCGCTCGTCGAAGACGTGCGACAGGATGAGGAGGCGCCGCCGCGACACGTTCTCGATCCGCAGCACCGCGGGCACGGCCTCGCCCCGACGGCACGCAGGCCAGGCCGCGGACAGGCTGCACGCCAGCGCCTTGGTCACCCAGGGGTCCTCGACGAGCCGCTTCCCGCTGTACTTGCCCTCCACGGAGCCCTTCCAGAGCACCTTGACGTCGCCGGCGCCAAGCGCGGAGGGGATCCGATAGAACAGCGGCGGGGCCGGGATCTCGCAGATCTCCACATTCTCGCGCGCGGTGAGCTCTGCGCCGGCGAGGACCCGCTTGACCGCGTCCCGAGGCAGGTTGCACGTGCTGCCCGGCACTGACCACACGTCCTGTGTCCCGCGGGTAACCACGCGATCCTTGCCCCCGACGATGGCGTGCGTCCCCGAGCGGAGACGCAGGAAGTACCCAGGCCGGCGGCTGAGGCGCAGGAGGCGCGGGTTCTTCAGGCTCGCGACCCAGGCGATGCCGTCCACCGTGCGCCCCACCTCGAGCGCCGAGTGGAAGGGCACGAGCACCTCCTGCGGCTCAGCGGGACGGACGGTGACCTGGACGGCCGGCGTCGCGAGGCGGCCGCTCCAGAGCTTCCACTTGCCGCGGAGCCGGTCGGCCGGGTCGCGCCCGCCGACCGAGGCGCCGGTGAGCCCGTCGCTCTTGTAGACGGCGACGACGGAGTACGTGCCGGCCGGGAGCTGCTGCCCGTCGCCGGCAAGCAGTCGCACCCGCAAGCGCTCGGGGCGGATGGGGTGGCCGCGCAGGAGGGGGAAGTCCGCGGGCTTGGCCTCCGTCGGCACGGGCCATCCCTGGCCATCCGGAAGCCGCGTGAACGTCTTGCCCGTCCTCTCATCGGTGAACGTCAGGGTGACGCGGCGGGGGTGGAAGTAGCGGTTGAGGACGTTGATCGCGGGGTCCACGCCCTCGGGCTCGAAGCGGAAGTGGAGGTGGAAGATCGCCACGGCGCCCTGCGACACCCCGCGCTGGTCGGGCTCGAGTCGGCAGCGAAGCCCGTTGGCCGGCTTGCTCCACACTGCGTCGGGCGCGGCGCCGGCGTGGCAGCAGGATGCGACGGCGAGCCAGGCGGCGATGAGGGTCGGGACTCTCATGGCTGTGCCTTCCGCCTGGGCGGGGCCAGGGTGCCCTCGATCGTGCCTTTCCAGAGCACCTTGTAGTCACCGGCCTGGGGCATCCACATGTGCTCGGGCGGGATGGAGGTCTCGAAGATCTCGACGTCGGCACGTAGGGTGACCCGCTGCCCCGGCTCCCTGGCGATGCCGTGCAGGTAGCTCATGCCCTTGGCGTCGCGCCAGCAGCCGCTGCCGAGGCCGCTCGCCTTCTCGCCCAGGTCGCGGCCGTTCACGAGAACGTGGAGCGTGTGCCGACGGCCAAGGACGTAGCCGGGCCGGCGGCGCACGCGGAGGACGAGGGGAGCGGCCTCGCTCCAGGTGTAGCCGATGCCGTTCTCGGTGTCCTTCACGACGAGCGCCGAGTTCGTCTTGAGCTCGACCAGCCCCGGCCCGACGTCGTTGACCTGGATGATGACGGGCGGCGCGAGCAGTATGCCCTTCCAGAAGGCCCACGGCCCTTTGTAGGGCTCGGAGATCAGCGAGCCGTCGTCCGTAGGGGGGAACTGGAGCCTCGGCTCGCCGTCGTTGTGGTAGAGCGCGGCGACGGAGTACCGCCCGGGCGGGAACTGCTGCCCGTCGCGCGCCAGCAGGCTCAGGGAGAGGCGCTGGCGGGGGATGGGGCCGTCGCGCATCAGCACGTAGTCCCTCGGGAACGGGATCAGAAGCATGCCCATCGTCGGGTCGTCGGGGCTGCGCGTGTGCACCCGCCCGGTCTCCAGGTCTGTGAGGCGGAGCTTGACGCGGCGCCAGGTCTTGAAGCAGCTGAGCACGTTGAGCTTGGGGTCGGTGCCGCGCGGGTCGAAGCGGAAGCCGAGGTCGAGCATGAGCTTCGCACCCAGCGGCACGTTGGCCTGCCTGGCGCTGAGACGGCAGCGCAACCCCTGGACGGTGTTGCTCCAGTCGCCGACGGCGCCGACGTAGCCACGGACAGGCGCCGTGGGGCCGGGCCGCCGCTTCATCTTCAGGGCCGGTGAGTCAGAAAGGGGCTCGCCTGTCTCGCGGGAGAGGCGTGGATGGGCGATCTGGGAGCGCTCGTCGTGGCCGGCTGCGGCGCGGAAGGCGGCCCACTGCTCCGGCCCGTAGTCGGTGTCGAGCCAGCGGAAGCGGCCGGGGTGGTAGAGGTTGTGGTCGCGGAAGAAGGCGGTCGAGCGCGAGACCAGCTCGTGCTTCGCGCAGTCGGAGACGACCGACATGACGAGGTGGCACGTGCTGTCGCGGTTGACGAGCACCCCTGTGCCCGAGCGGGCGAAGACGCAGTTCCACGCCGTCACCTGCGCGCCGTTGCTCGCCGAGAGGCCGCCCGTGCCGCCCGTGGCGACGACATTTTGGAGGAAGGCGATGCCTCGGCACAGGGGGTTGTGCTCGGAGCCGACGAGGTGCTTGGGGCGCTCGCCCGTGACGGCGACCTGCGCGCGGCCGTTGTCGCGGACGATGCTGTCCACCAGGCTGTGGTAGCCGCCGACGAAGTGGACGCCGTTCGCCTCGTTGTGCTCGGCCGTCACGCCGTTGAAGATCGAGCGGGAGGCATTGACGTCCTGGATGCCCCAGCGGTTGTGGTGGAAGTGGGCGTTGCGGACCACGGTGCCGATGGTCTCGTGGACACTGAAGCCGTCGTCGCCGTTGTGGCGGCCCACGATGCTCTCGCAGACGATGCCGCGGCAGTCGCCGTGGACATTGAAGCCGTCGTTCGAGTGGAACTCGCTGACGAGGTTGCGGCACGTGATGTAGCTGCTGCCCGCGATCTCGAGGCCCGAGACAATGAGCGTCGCCTCGAGCGCGTAGTCGCCGACGGCCTTGCCCTCCTCGGGGCAGAACAGCACGCCGTCGTCGCCCCAGAAGAACTGCCCAGGCTCGACCGCCTCGGCGCTCTTCGCCGCGGGCAGCCGCCGCCGGCGCTCGACGAGGAAGGGCACGCCGTACGGCTTCCTGGGCACGGGGTGGAAGTAGCTGCCGTCGTCGCGGCGCTGCCACGCCTTGGCGGGGAGGGCCTGGAGCCCCGTGATCGCCGCGCCGTTGCCCTCGACCACGAAGGGCTGGGCCGGCGTGCCGCCGAGGCGGTGCAGCCGGATCGGCTCGCGGTAGGCGAGGCCCGTGTCGGCCAGGGCGATCGTGTCGCTCGTCCTCGCCCAGGCGGTGGCCTTGGCAATCGTGGCGAAGGCCGTCGCCGCCGTCCGCCCGCCGCGTCCGTCGTCGCCCGACCGGTTGTTCACGAACCACGTATCGCCGAGCGCGAGGCAGGGGAGCACGAGGAGGCACAGCGCCGTCTCCATGGTGCGCATGGCGGTGCTCCGGCGCGTTCGCAGCGCGCGGTGGGCTCGACCGGCCCAGGCGACACCCGACGATGGTATTCCTGGCCGACGGCGCTGTCAAAGGGCGCTGTGTGCGGGCGAGCGACCCGGACCCGTCGGTTCCCCTCCGAAGGGCCCTGGACTCGCCGCGGAGGGGGCCATGGGCCGTGGGGTGGCGCGCTGGGACAGCAGGGGATCCATTGACGGATCAGCGCTACGGACCCGCGCGGAGGGAGTGTCCGAACGCCCGCTCTGGAGTTGCATCAGGTACCGTGCCACGGGCATCCTGCCCGTGGCCCACAGGCTGGAAGCCTGTGCCACAGGCCCGGGCGGGACATTCCCTGTGCGAGGCCGCCCTGCGGCCTGCCTGCCGCAGGGCGCGGAGGCATGCTGGACGCTGCGCCGACCGCGAGCGATAATTCCACACTTGCGCAAGTGTGGAACTACAGCGTCGCCCTCCGCGGTCGGCGAGGGGGGCCGTTGCGGGCTACGGATGCGCGCGGAAGGTGTGTCCACGCGCTCGGTCTGGAGCTGCATCAGGTACCGTGGCACAGGTATCTTGCCCGTGGCCCACGGGCTGGAAGCCAGTGCCACAGGTTCTGGTAGGACCTTGCTTCTGCGTGACTCACAGCGGTGTGCCTGCCGCAGGGCGCCGGGATACGCTGGACGCCGCGCTGACCGCAAGCGATAATTCCACACTTGCGCAAGTGTGGAATTTCGCCTTCGCGGCCCCGGCGGTCGGCGAGGGGGGGCGCCGTGGCTGGAGGCGCCGGCAGGCGGGCCGGCCGTGCTGGAGGCTGGCAGTGCTTGGCGCCCTGAGGGGGCGTCATCTCAGCGGGCTGGGCTCGTTGCGGGAGCGGACGGGTAGCGGGGCTTCGGAGAGAGCGAGACGGTGCTCGCCGAGGCGGATGCGGGGGCCGTCGCCGCGGGCGGCCAGGAGGTAGTGCCCGGTGGGGTCGAGGCCGCGCAGGAGCGCGGCGCCGGCGTCGTCGGAATAGGCGGCGAGGAAGCCAAGGCCGCGGGCGGTGTAGACGAAGATCGGGATGCCCTGGGTGAGCTGAAGCCGCGCGCCGGCGCTCTTCTCGCGCAGGGGCTTCGAGGCACAGGCCCAGGCGACGTCGGCCGCGGCCACGATCGCGTCGGCACGCGCGGCGCTCGCGCCCGTCGTGCAGACCACGGCGAGGGTGACCTCGGCGCCCGCCTCCGCCTCCACCTGCCTCACGTCGGCCAGCGGCGCGCCGAAGCGGCCGTTCACCGTCACCGCGACCCGGCGATGGCCCGCCTCGACCGCTCGCCGGAGTCCCACCACCTGGTCGATGCGCGCGTCGTCGAAGAGCAGGCAGCCGTGCGCGCGCAGCCGCGCCTGCACCGCGGGGATGGGGCTCGTGTGGAAGAGGCCGTTCATCCGCGCGCCAATGCCCTGGACGATCTCGGGCACGGTCGCGACCACGGTGCCCGCGCCGTCGCAGACGCATACGGCCGCGTCGAGCACGCCCTTGCGCAGGGCGTACATCATCATCTCGCTCGTGCCGAAGGGCACGCCGAGGCTCTCGCGCCAGACCCTGCGCTCGGCGGTGAAGTGGCCGAGCGCCTCGATCTTCTCGCGGGCGTAGGTCTCGACGTCGGCGTCGCTGAGCAGCCGCTGGAGCGGGCAGTGGTCGAGCGCGCCGCTGGCGTCTACCTCGACCACCTCGCCGCCCGCGATGCACACCCACGCGCCCAGCACGCGGGTCAGGTGGAAGTCGGGCAGGTGGCGGTACCTGGCGATCAGCTCCTCGGGCTCCATGGCGTGTCCTCGCCAGGGAAGTGTGTGGACATGGCCGCGGCGTCGAGCTACACTGTCTTCCCCGATTCTAGGCTGGTGCATGCCGCCCATCAAGGACGTCTTATGAAGCTCGACAGGATCGAGACGTTCGTGCTGAAGGCGCCGCTGGGCGCGGAGCGGTTCTGGTACTCGCAGACTCCGTGCGGCGAGCGCGCGAGCCTGCTGGTGCGGGTGACGACGGACTCCGGGCTCGCGGGCTGGGGCGAGGGCGGGGTGTCGATGCCGGTCGATCACGTGGCGACGTGCGTGCACGACGCCTTCGCCCCGCGGCTGCTCGGCCGCGACCCCCGGGCGACGGAGCCGATCTGGGACGACCTCTATACCCACTCGCGCGATTGGGGCCGCAAGGCGACGCCGATCGACGCCCTCAGCGCCATCGACATCGCGCTGTGGGACATCCGGGGCAAGGAGGCGGGCAAGCCCATCCACGCGCTGCTGGGCGGCGCCTTCCGCGACCGGGTGCGCCGCTACGCGACGGGACTCTACTACCGCGGCGCGGACCCCGAGGACGTGGCGAGCCAGATCGCTCAGGTGCGCGAGGAGGCGCAGCGGCACGTCGCGACGGGCTTCACGGCCATCAAGGGCAAGATCGGCCTGCTGAGCGTGGATGACGACCTGCGGCGGATGGAGGCGCTCCGCGAGGCCGTGGGCGACGACGTGTTGCTGATGACCGACGCGAACCACGCCTACAACCGCCACAGGGCCCTCCGCGTCGGGCGCGCGCTCGAGCGGCTGGGCTTCCACTGGTTCGAGGAGCCTGAGGTGCCGGAGGATCTCGACGGCTGCGCCGCGCTCCGCCGCCAGCTCGACATCCCCATCGCCACGGGCGAGACGGAGTACACCCGCTACGGCTTCCTCGAGATCCTGCGCCGCGACGCCGCCGACGTCCTCCAGCCCGACCTGGCGCGCTGCGGGGGGCTGAGCGAGGCGCGGCGCATCCTGGCGCTCGCCACGAGCTTCCACGTGCCCCTGTGTCTCCACGTGTGGGGCAGTGCCGTGGCGCTGGCCGCCGCGCTCCAGTTCACCGCCGCCATCGCGCCCTGCCCCCACACCGCCCTGCCGCGCGCGCCCGAGAACGAGCCGATGCTCGAGTACGACTGCTCGCCCAACCCGCTCCGCGAGGAGCTGCTGGCGACGCCGCTCGAGGTCGAGGGCGACCGCGTGCTGATCCCGCAGGGCCCCGGCCTCGGCATCGAGCTGGCGCCCGATGCCCTCGCGCGCCACACGGCGGCGCATCGGGAGACCCGCGGCTAGCCTCGGCTCCTCCGCCGGTCTGTGTGGCATGATCTCCGGCAGGCGCTATAATGGGGCAGCGAGTTTCCCAACGGAGAGACGCCGTGGCGGACGAGCTGGACGCAGCCCTGCGTGAGGCCGTGGCGGCGGCTGAGACGGTGGAGGGCCTGCTCCGGACGGACGAGATCCGGCTGCTGTTCCTGGCCGCGGCGCGGCCCACGGGCGAGGGCGAGGTCCTGGAGATCGGGAGCTACAAGGGCCGCTCGACGGTCGCGCTGGCCAGAGGGGCGCTGTACGCGGGGCAGGAGCGGGTGGTGGGCTGTGACCCGTTCACGAGCCCCGCGAGCACCGACCTGGTCGTCGGGAGGGAAACGTACGAGGCGTTCTCGGCCGCCCTCGAGCGCCACGGGCTGACCGACCACGTGGAGGTCCACCAGCAATGCTCCGGCGAGCTGGCCGCGAGCTGGGCTCGACCGATCCGCCTGTTGTGGATCGACGGCGATCACACGTACGAGGGCGTGAAGCGCGACGTGGAGGGCTTCTTCCCGTACCTGGTCAAGGGGGCGGTGGTGGCGTTCCACGACATCGGGCGGCAGCGATTCCCGGGAGCCACGCGCTGCTTCATCGAGGACGTGGTCCTGTCCGACGGGTTTGGCGCGTGCGGCGTGACCGACTACACCGCCTGGGCGCAGTACGTGTCGAGCGGCGGGCTGGAGAGCCAGCGGGAGGCCAAGAGCGTGGCTTTCCGACTGCTCTCGGCGCGGCTGGGCCAGCAGCTCTTCGGAGCGCGCCCTGGCCCCCTCACCCGCTACCGCTTCCACCGGTTCCGCAGGGGCCGGTCCTTCGAGCGGTGGATCGCATCGGCTCACACGGTCCGGGTGGGTCAGGGTGCGCAGAGAGCAAGCTGCCTGGGAGGGAGCCGGGAGGAACCGATTTGACAGGGGCGCGTGCGGGCGGTAGAATCGCGTCCATCACGAGGTGGCGCCCGCCGCTTCTCGCTTCCCGTTCCCACGTTCCGATCCTGTCTGGGGGTGCGTCCGCATGGCGAAGAAGAACGGCGACGAGGGCAGCAAGCGCGACAAGGCGCTCGAGCGGGCCATGGCGCAGATCGAGAAGGAGTATGGCAAGGGCTCGATCATGCGGCTGGGCTCGGACCAACGGGCCGACGTGGACGTGATCCCGACGGGCTCGCTGGGGCTCGACATCGCGCTGGGGGTGGGCGGGCTGCCGCGGGGACGCGTGGTCGAGATCTACGGGCCCGAGGCCTCAGGCAAGACGACGCTGACCCTCCACTGTGTGGGCAACGCCCAGAAGGCGGGCGGGATCGCGGCCTTCATCGACACCGAGCACGCGCTCGACCCGCTCTACGCCCGCCGCCTGGGCGTGGACGTGGACAACCTGCTGGTGAGCCAGCCCGATGCCGGCGAGCAGGCGCTCGACATCGCCGAGATGCTCGTGCGCTCGAACGCGGTGGACATCCTGGTGGTCGACTCGGTGGCGGCGCTGGTGCCCCGGGCCGAGCTCGAGGGGCAGATGGGCGACGTACAGGTCGGCACCCAGGCCCGCCTGATGTCCAAGGCCCTCCGCAAGCTCTCCGGCGTGATCTCCAAGAGCCGCACCTGCATGGTCTTCACCAACCAGATCCGCATGAAGATCGGCGTGATGTTCGGCAACCCCGAGACGACCAGCGGCGGCCGCGCGCTGCGCTTCTACGCCTCGGTGCGCATCGATATCCGCCGCATCGGCTCCATCAAGAGCGGCGACCAGGTGATCGGCAACCGCACAAGGGCCACCGTCGCCAAGAACAAGGTCGCCCCGCCCTTCCGCAAGGCCGAGTTCGACATCATCTTCAACCGCGGCATCGACCGCATGGGCGAGCTCCTCGACTTCGGCGTCGTTCACAAGATCGTCGAGAAGACCGGCGCCTGGTACTCCTACGGCGACCTGCGCCTCGGCCAGGGCAGAGAGAAGTCGGGGGCGTACCTCCGCGAGAACCCGAAGCTCGCCGACGAGATCGAGCAGAAGATCCTCGCCGCCACCGGCGTGGCGGCCGACGACGCATAGGCGCGCGAGCGCCAGGCGACGCTGCGCCCCGCCGCCCTCGAGCCGCGGGGCGCCCGGCCGTTCTCCCGGCCTGCCCTCCCCTCACGCGTATCCCGGGCGTGCGTTCCGGCCAGGTTTCTGGTAAGATCTGGCTTCTGCGTTCGACGGCGGTACCGTGTCCCGCAGGAAAGGCCGTTCGGTGAAGACCGACGAGATCCGCGAGCGGTTCCTGGCGTTCTTCGAGGCGCGAGGACACGAGCGCCTGCCCAGCGCGTCGCTGGTGCCGGGGAACGACCCCACGCTGCTGTTCACGGGCGCGGGGATGAACCAGTTCAAGGACGAGTTCCAGGGCAAGGGTCGGGTGCGCCAGGGGGTGGTGCGTGCGGCGACGAGCCAGAAGTGCTTCCGAGCCGACGACTTGGATCGCGTGGGGCACACGGTGTGCCACCACACGCTCTTCGAGATGCTGGGCAACTTCTCGTTCGGCGACTACTTCAAGCGCGAGGCGATCGCGTGGGCCTGGGAGCTGTTGCTCGACGTCTACGGCTTCGACCCCGCGCGCCTGTCGGTGAGCGTCTACGAGAACGACGACGAGGCGCACGGCATCTGGCGCGATGTGGTCGGGCTGCCCGAGGCGAAGATCTGCCGCTTCGGCGAGCACGACAACTATTGGCCGGCCGACGCGCCGAGCCGCGCGCCGGCCGGCACGCTGTGCGGGCCGTGCACCGAGATCTTCTTCGACTACGGGGAGGGCCACGGCTGCGGCAGGCCCGACTGTGACCCCTCGTGCGACTGCGACCGGTACGTGGAGGTCTGGAACCTCGTTTTCCAGCAGTTCCACAAGCTGGCCGACGGCAGCCTCGAGCCGCTGCCGACCCAGAACATCGATACGGGGGCTGGCCTGGAGCGGCTGGCGGCGGTGCTTCAGGGGGTCCGCAGCGACTACGACATCGACGTCTTCGTGCCCATGGTCCGCCAGATCGTCGAGCTCACCGGCCGCGAGCCCGTGCCTGGGACGGCCGACAGGGTGCGTATCCAGCGGATCGCCGACCACGTCCGCGGCGCGGTGTTCTGCATCGGCGACGGCGTGCTGCCCAGCAACAAGTGGCGCGGCTACGTGCTCCGCCGCGTGCTGCGGCGCGCCTGCCGCGACGGCAACGAGATGGGCCTCGACGAGCCCTTCCTCTACCGTCTCGTCCCGACCGTGGTCGAGGTGATGAAGGGCGGGTACCCCGAGCTCGTGGCCCGCCGCGAGAACGTGGCGCGGATCATCAAGGCCGAGGAGGAGAGCTTCCTGAGCACCCTCAGCCGAGGCTCCGCCATCCTCGCCGAGCGCATCGACGCGGTGAAGGCCGGCGGCGGGGACGAGCTGCCCGCCGAGGCGGCTGCCGAGCTGTGGGACACCTACGGCTTCCCCTTCGGGATGACCCAGCAGATCTGCGCCGAGCGCGGCCTGCGGGCCGACCTCGCGGGCTTCGAGGCCGCCATGGCCGAGCGGCAGGCGGGCTCGGGCGGCCACGAAGCCGGTCAGGTGTTCGACACGTCGGCACTGGCGCAGGTCAAGAGCGTCGCCGACCCCACCGAGTTCGTAGGCTACACCGACAGCCAGTCCGAGGCGACGGTCGTCGCGCTCGTCGTGGACGACGCTCTGGTGGACGAGGCGCCCGAGGGCAGCGAGGTCACCGCCGTGCTCGACCGCACGCCCTTCTACGGCGAGAGCGGCGGCCAGATCGGCGACGAGGGCGTGCTCGAGACGGCCGGCGCGCGCCTCGAGGTGACCGACACCGGGCGCGCCGACGGCTACTTCCACCATCACGGGCGTGTCGTGACGGGCACGCTGCGCAAGGGCGACACCGTGCGCGCCGCCAT
>CBFDBL010000009.1:0-28577 GCA_965603035.1 uncultured bacterium | reverse complement strand
GGCCATGATCTTGTGCACGGTGTAGTAGGGCACCCAGACCCGCTTGCCGGCCTCCAGGCGGTCGAAGAAGCTCTCGGGGAACGCCGCGAGGTACTCGCCGCCGAGCGCCTGCTGGCACCTGGCCAGCTCGGCGACCATCCTGTCGGCCTTGGCCTTGAGCTTCTCGTCGCCCGTGCTCTCGTACATCAGGGCGCAGGCCGTCAGGTAGTGACCGATGAAGTGGCCGCGGACCTCGACCTTCGGCCCCTCCCAGCCGCCCAGGGGCTTCCCCGGCGCAGGCAGGCCGGCGTTCGTGCGGAAGCTGTGGAGCAGGCGGTCGAAGTCGAGCATGTGCAGGTAGCGGCGATTGGCCTCCTGGGCCGTCTTGCACGGGCCGTCGAGCAGGCGCACGGCGGTGAGGGGGAAGGGCTGGAGCCTTGGCGTCGGCCTGTCGGCGGCAGCCAGGGCTATCGGCGCGAGCGAGAGCAGCGCGAGGCCGACGGTCGTGGTAGCGGACATGACGGGGGCCCTTTCCTGGCGATCACCGGCTGGCGTTGGCGGCGGCGACGTAGCCGGCGAGGGTCGTCAGATTGTGGTTGAAGGTGCTCACCTCGATCCAGCCGTTCCTGGTCCATCGGCCGCGGTCGTCGAGCGCGGCGATGATGCTCCTGACCCGGCTGGTGAGGGCCTTGGCGGTTGCCCTGTGGTCTGCGGGTGTCGGCTTGCGGTCGCGCTCGGCGAGGAGGGCGTCGCGGCCCTTCGCCTTCACCTCGCGGAAGCGCGCAGCCGCCCGGTCGCCGCCGTAGTTGCTGACGAAGCTGTAGTGGGTCGGCAGGTCGTCGGGCTTGTAGGTCAGCTCGTACTTGCGGGTGAAGTAGAGCGGGCGGTTGGTGCCGAGCTCGTAGAAGCGCGCCCAGCGCGAGCCCTCGCCGGGCAGCTTCGAGCGCTCGAGCCAGTGGAGCGCCGCGGGGATCGGCTCGAGGTACTTCGCGTCGCCGAAGGTCAGGTAGAAGTCGATCAGGGTGTGGACGTTGCGGACAGTGACGGCGGAGCAGACGCTCTTGGGCTCGAAGCGCCGCGCCCACTCGGGCTCGAGGTCGGGCGTGTACTGCTGCGCCCAGCCGGCCTGCGGCGGCTCGAGCTGCGAGAGGAGGACGAACTGACCCGCCTTGCGCACGCCTTCGATGTACTCGGGCCGCTGGTAGCGGCGGTGGGCCTCGAGCAGGGTCGAGATGCAGTCGTTGAGGGTCGCGTCGTTGTAGGTGTAGTAGTGGGCGTAGTGGACAGGGCGCTTGACCGTCGTGCGGGTGCCGTCGGGGCCGATGCGGACGGTCTCGGCGTAGCGCTGCGTGGCGGGCGGCGTGAGGAAGAACCGCTGCGGCCAGCCGCCTTTGGGGAGCTGGGCCTCGAGCAGGGCCCGGAGGCCGTAGGCGACGGCCTCGTGGATCGCGGCGTCCTCGACGAGTTGGTCAACGGCCATGAGCAGGCGGAGCGCGTGCTGGGTGTTGTTGTCGTCGAGGGTGGACGTGTTGCGGCGGCCCTCGAGGTCAGCGAGCTTCAGGTGGCGGTAGGCCCAGCGCTTCTCGCCCTTGGCGCTGAAGTCCACCTTGTAGTCCCAGCCGCCCGACTCGAGCTGCCCCCACACCAGCGCCCTCGCGGCGGCGACCGCGGCGTCGAGGAACTGCTTGTCGCCCGTCGCCTCGTAGGCCCGCACGAAGGCCAGCCCGACGGAAGGCGTGCCCGGCGGCTGGACCCACACCTGCGTCTCGGTGGCCTTGCCCTCGCCGTAGCGCTGCTCGAGGTCCTGCGAGTAGCGCCAGAGGTAGCCGCCGTGGCAGGCCACCTCCGTGGTGAAGTACGCCGTCGCCTTCTTCATCGCCCCCAGCGCCCGGTCGGGCAGCTCTGCCCCAGCGCCGCGCCCTGCGGCCGCCACCACGAGCAGCGCTGCGACACTCGACATCCGGCGTTCGGCGTTCGTCATTCACCTTCTCTTGATCTTGAGGATTCGGGCGGCATTGCCGTGGGTGATCTTTCCCCTCGCCGTGCGGCTGATGTCCACCTCGCGGATGAGCTCGACGATCGGGCACTTCTGCCCCGGCTGGAGATAGTCGGTGCCGAAGCACAGGCGGTCCTGCCAGCGCTCGAGGAACGCGCGGCCGAAGGTGGGGTCGCGGGTCACCGCGTTGTAGCCCGAGCCGGCCGACAGGTCGCCGTAGACGTTCGGGAACTCCGCGAGGATGCGCTCGACGGCTCCAGGGCTCTGGACCGGGCCTTTGGGGTATCCGCCGCGATGCTCGTCGCGGCAGTCGGCGCTGATCTCCGCCCACCAGTGGGGGCCGTGCGCCCAGAAGAGCGTGTCGGGGCACTGCCGCAGCGCGTTGCGGAGCCCGGGCAGGCCGACCTGGTCGATGCCGCGCAGGTGGTCGAGGTGGAGCATGACCGGCAGGCCGAGGCGGCCGCAGGCCTGGTAGATGGCCACGAGCCGCGGGTCGTCGATGGGCAGGCCGGCGAGCATCTCGCCGAAGCCGCGGGCGCCGTTCGCCTTGTGCTCGGCGAGGATCGCCTCGAACGGCGTGGTCGGACTCGAGTTGCGGATGCGGGGGTCGACGTTGCAGAAGGGCACGAGCCGGTCGGGGTAGCGGCGGCAGGAGCGCAGGACGTACGGGGTGGGCACGTAGTAGTCGAGCTCCTCGGGGTTCTCGATGGCGAGCACCACGGCCTGGTCGATGCCCTTGCGGTCCATCCATCGCACGAGCTTGCCCGCCGTCAGCCACGGCCTGCCGAAGCGAATCCTGCCGATGTGGGTGTGGACGTCGATCATGGCGGCGGGCCTCCTGATGGGGTGTGGCGCCAGCATGCCGGGAAGAGGGGAGGGCGTCAAGGCAGGGAGCTCCGAAGGGTCTGATGCCGGGTTCCCAACGATCCCTTCTCACTCGTTCTCGTCCTCGTCCTCGACTACCTCCTCTCGCGCCTCACTGCCCGATCCATCGAGGCCCCGCCGAGCTGGCCTTCGGTCCGTACCGAGGTCGCCCGGCGCCGCGGCGGCGAGCGGACCGAGAACCTCGACTTACGTCGATTTGGGCCTCGATCGGCAGGGAGCGCACTCCGTAAGTCACTCGAATATATAGCCTTATCTGTCTGATTTATCCGACACGCCAGGATGCCCGCCTACGCACTTTAGGGGCCTTGCGCGACCCAGGAGACCTCCATCGTGAATTTGCCCAGGAAGCCCTCTAGCAAGCCCGTACACGCCCGTAGTAAACCGCGGCACTGGCCCGGCCGGACGCCCGGAGCCCCTCCGAAGGCCACAGCCCCAGGCCACGGCCCGTCGCGCCGTGGAACGCGCTTGCGGGGGAGGGCGGATTCCGCTATCATCTACCGCTCTACGTGACGCGCGGCGCCGGGCGCGCGGAACCCCCTGCATCCTGCGAGCGAGGAGGCGACCATGCAGTTCGACAAAATCGGCATCATCACCGGCGGCGGCGACTGTGGCGGCCTGAACGCGGTGATCAAGGGCGCGGCCATGATGGCGAACCGCAAGGGCCTGAAGGCCTACGCGATCCCGAACGGCTACGCGGGGCTGTACAACCTGATCGAGATGAGCTCGCTGGTGGAGCTGCCGCCCGAGCGGCTGGATCCCGTGAACGTGGGGGTGGCGGGCTCGGAGGCGGGGCACTCGCGGGTGAAGATCGCGAAGATCAAGGACGAGAAGAAGTATGACCGGATCAAGGCCGGGCTCGACAAGTTCGGCATCGACGCGCTGGTGATCAGCGGCGGCGACGACACGGGCACCGTCATGCTCGATCTCGAGGCCAACGGCATCCGCTGCGTGCACGCGCCCAAGACGATGGACCTCGACCTGATGCCCTACAGCGTCGGCGGCGACTCGACGATCAACCGCATCCGCGAGTTCGTCCGCGACCTGGCGACCACGGGCCGCACCCACAACCGCATCATCGTGGTCGAGGTCTTCGGACGCTACGCCGGCCACACGGCCTTCCGAGGCGGCGTCGCCGCGAGCGCCGACGCCATCCTCATCCCCGAGATCCCCGTGGACTTCGACCTGCTCTGGGCCGATATCAAGCAGAAGTACTTCGGCCGCATCGCCGCCAGCGACATCAACGCCGGGACGTACATGATCGTGGTCGCCGAGGGCCTCAAGGATGCCTCGGGCCGCAAGCTCATCGACGAGAGCATCCCGCCCGACCCCAGCGGCCACCGCAAGCTGGCCGGCGCGGGCAAGTACGTGCGCCAGGAGCTCGAGAAGCGCATGGACGCCGACGGCGCCGTGCCCGAGTTCATGAGAGCCCACGGCATGTACGTCCCCGGCATCTACACCGCCCCGGAGATCCGCGCCGTCGTGCCCGAGCACCTCGTCCGCTGCGGCTTCACCTCCTCCTACGACGTCAAGTTCGGCCACGAGGTCGGCGCCGGCGCCGTCCTGCTCCTCCTCGAGGGCATCAGCGGCGTCACCGTCACCAACGTCGATTGCGGCGTGGTGAAGTACATGAAGACCGAGGAGGCCATCGAGCAGCGGTTCGTCGACGTGCGCGAGGTGGCCCTCTACGAGCAGCTCGGCTACTGCTTCGGCCGCGCCGCAGGCGCCCTCGAGCCCTCCTTCGAGCAGGTCAGCGGCGCCATCCGCCGCATCTACAAGTGAGGCGCGCCGCCGAACGCCCCGGGCCCGGACCGACCCCTGACCCGGGGCGCACCCGTACCCAACGCACACCCGGGGCCGGGGAGAGGACGGCGAACTACCCTCCGCGGAGACCGGCGCCGACGCCGAACGGGTTGGACAGCGGACGGGACCGGCGGTAGAATGCTTCTTTCGAGCAGGGAAGCGCGACGGGGGATTGGAGGAGCCGTGAGACTGCTGGTCGAGCGCTCAGCCATAGGCGGGGCCGTGCGGATCCCGGGCTCGAAGTCCCACACGATCCGCGCCCTGACCGTCGCCACGCTGGCCGAGGGCACCTCGCGCATCTACGAGCCGCTCGACTCGCTCGACACCCAGGCATGCCTGCGCGTGTGCCGCGGCCTGGGCGCGCGCATCCGCACGGGCGACGACTGGCTCGTCGAGGGCACCGGCGGCCGCCCGGCCTGCCCCGACGACGTGCTCGACGTCGGCAACTCGGGCACCACCCTCTACGTGACCCTCGCGATGGCCGCGCTCGGCACAGGCTGGTGTGTGTTCACCGGCGACGAGCAGATCCGCGCGCGGCCGGCCGGCCCGCTCCTCGAGGCGCTCCGGGCACTCGGCGCCCAGGCCTTCTCGACGCGCGGCAACGCCTGCGCGCCGCTCGCCGTCCGCGGGCCACTGGCCGGCGGCAAGGTGGCCATCGCGTGCCCCACCTCGCAATACCTCACCAGCCTGCTGCTGGCCGCGCCGCTCGCCGGGGGCGACACGGAGATCGAGGTGCTCGAGCTCAACGAGCGGCCCTACGTCGAGATGACCCTCGGCTGGCTCGACGACCAGGGCATCCGCTGCGAGCGCGAGGGCCTCGAGCGCTTCACCGTGCCTGGGGGCCAGGCCTACAGGCCCTTCGAGCGGGCGATCCCGGCGGACTTCTCGTCGGCGACCTTCTTCCTGTGTGCGGCGGCGCTGTGCGGCTCGGAGGTCACCGTGCTCGGCCTCGAGCGCGAGGACACCCAGGGCGACAAGGCGGTGGTGGACCACCTGGCCGCCATGGGCGCCGGGGTCGAGTGGCTCGACGGCGGCGTGCGGGTGCGCGGCGGCGCGCTCGAGGGCGGCACGTTCGACCTCAACGCCACGCCCGACGCGCTGCCAGCCCTGGCGGCGACCGCCTGCTTCGCCTCGGGCGAGACGCGGCTGCTCCACGTGCCGCAGGCCCGCATCAAGGAGACCGACCGCCTGGCCGTGATGCGCGAGGAGCTGACGAAGATGGGCGGGCGCGTCGAGGAGCTTCCCGACGGGCTCGTGATCCAGGGCGGCGGGCTCGAGGGGGCCGCGGTGGATGGGCGGGGCGACCACCGGGTCGTCATGGCCCTGGCCGTCGCCGGGCTCGCGGCGGAGGGCCGCACCGAGATCGCCACGGCGGAGTCGGCGGCCGTCACGTTCCCGACCTTCGTCGAGCTGATGAACGCGCTCGGCGCCCGCATCGAGGCGGAGGCGCCGACAGGGCGATAGAGACGACACCGGGCCGGTGTCACGAGGCCTGGGTGCCAGGCCGCCAGCTCAAAGCCCAGGAGGCAAGCAAATGCTGGGGGACACGTTTGGGCGTGCGTTCCGCGTGACCACGTGCGGCGAGTCCTACGGCGGGGGGCTGCTGATCATCTGCGACGGCGTCCCGCCGGGGATGGAGCTGTGCAGCGAGGATATCCAGGCTGAGTGCGCCCGGCGCCGGCCCGGGCAGAGCGCGCTCGACTCGCCGCGCCAGGAGAAGGACCAGGTCGAGATCGTCGCGGGCCTCCAGGACGGCCTGACGACGGGCGCCCCGGTCGGCATGGTGATCTACAACGTCGATCGCCAGAAGAAGCACGTGGACGAGTACCGCGACTACAAGGACATCGTGCGCCCGGGCCACGCCGAGGTCACCTACTTCTACAAGTTCGGGCCGCACACCGACTGGAAGGGCGCGGGCCGCGCGAGCGGCCGGGAGACGGCCGCGCGGGTCGCCGCGGGCGCCCTGGCCAAGAAGATCCTGGCCCGCGAGCGCATCGAGGTCGTCGGATACGTCAAGGAGCTGCTGGGCATCGCCAGCAGGGCCGGCGAGATGTCCCTCGATGAGGTGAAGGCCAACGTCGAGCAGACGCCCATCCGCTGCCCCGACCTCGAGGCGGCGCGGAAGATGATCGACGCGACCCTCAAGATCAAGGACGAGGGCGACACCTGCGGCGGCGTCATCGAGTGCCGTGCCGAGGGCGTGCCGCCGGGCGTCGGCGAGCCCGTCTTCGACAAGCTCAGCGCCCGCATCGCCTACGCCGTGATGAGCATCCCGTCGGTCAAGGGCTGCGAGATCGGCGACGGCTTCGAGAGCGCGCGCAGGAAGGGCTCCGAGGACAACGACCTCATGGGCATCGACGACAGCGGCAGGATCGTCTTCGAGACCAACCACGCCGGCGGCATACTCGGCGGCATCTCCAACGGCGACGTCATCGTGTGCCGATGCGCCGTCAAGCCGACCTCCACCATCTCCATCCCCCAGAAGACCGTCAACATGAAGACGATGGAGGAGACCATCCTGTCGCCCATCACCCGCCGCGACCCCACGATCTGCGGTCGCATCGTTCCCGTGGTCGAGGCGATGGTCCGGCTCGCCATCCTCGACCTCCTCATCCTCAACCGTGGCTACCAGGGCGTGGCCCGGATCGACAACCCGTGGGTGGACCACATGGCGCGGTGGAGGTAGCGCGCGGGCCGCGCGGCGGGTCAGGGGCGCGGGCGATGCGACGGCCGGAGCGCCCGACGAGCGAGCCCCCGCCGCACCGTGCCGGCCCGGCATCCAGCACCCCCTCTGCCCGAGGAGGTTTCGACTGACTCCGGCTGACGACCGTGCCATCGATCTGCACGTGCACACGACCGCGAGCGACGGCGACCTGACGCCGAGCGCGTGCGCCGAGCGCGCCGCCGCGCTGGGCCTGGCAGCCATCGGCATCGCCGACCACGACACGACGGCGGGCAACGCCGAGGCCCTGGCCCGTGGGGGCACCCTCGGCATCGAGGTCGTGCCCGGCGTGGAGGTGGCGGCGCGGCACGAGCACTGGACGTTGCACCTGCTCGGCTACTACCCGGACGACGAGGCCGCCAGCCTGCGCTCGCTGCTGGCGACCTCGCGCGCGCGGCGCGACGAGCGGAACCCGCAGATCCTCGCGCGACTCGCCGCGCTCGGCTGCCCCGTCCCGCTCGAGGAAGTGGCGGCGCGCGCCGGCGGCGGGGTGGTCGGCAGGCCCCACATCGCGGCGGTCATGGTGCACAGGGGCTACGTGTCGAGCGCGGAGCGGGCCTTCGCGCGCTACCTGGGCAAGGGCGCCGCGGCCTACGTCGAGCGCCGCAAGCCTGAGGCGGGCGAGGCGCTCGAGGCGCTCCTCGGCGCGCGGGCCGTGCCCGTGCTCGCCCATCCAGGAGCGCTCGGCATCCGCTCGGCCCGCGAGCTCGAGGCCCTCGTGCGGCCGCTCGTGGACCTGGGGCTTCGCGGCATCGAGGCCTACTACCACGCCCACACGGCGGGCCAGACGGCCGCGTGCCAGCAGGTCGCGCAGCGGCTCGGGCTCGTGGTCACCGGCGGCTCGGACTTCCACGGGAGCGTGAAGCCCGACATCGAGATGGGGCGCGGGCTGGGCAACATGCACGTGCCCTACGAGCTGCTCGTCCGGCTCAAGGCCGAGCGGGCGCGGCTGTGAAGGAGCAGGCTTTGGCCGTCCAGAGGGTGCTGGTGACAGGCGGCGGGGGCTACGTGGGCAGCCACGTGGTGCTCGCGCTGCTCGATGCGGGCATCGAGCCCGTCGTCCTCGACAACTTCCAGGCCGGCTACCGCGACGCCGTTGCCACCGACCGCGTGATCGAGGGCGACCTCCTGAGCCCGGCCGACCTCGACCGGGCCTTCGACGCGGGTCCCTTCGACGCCGTCGTCCACTGCGCCGCGCTCGCCAACATCCCCGACTCCCTCGCCGACCCCGCCAGGTGCTACGCCGTCAACCTCGCCGGCGGCCTCAACCTGCTCGACGCCGCCCGACGCCACGGCACCGAGGCGCTCGTCTTCTCGTCGTCCGCCGCCGTCTACGGGCCGCCCGACACGACGCCCATCCCCGAGGACCACCCCCACCGGCCCATCAGCCCCTACGGCTTCACCAAGTCGGCCTTCGAGCGCATCCTCGCCGACTTCGACGCCGCCTACCCGCTCCGCTCGCTCGCCCTCCGCTACTTCAACGCCGCGGGCGCCGATCGCGCGGGCAGGGCAGGCGAGCGCCACGACCCCGAGACCCACCTCATCCCCATCGTCCTCCAGCATCTTCGCGGCCAGCGCGACCGGGTCTACGTGTTCGGCACCGACTACCCGACGCCCGACGGCTCGTGCATCCGCGACTACATCCACATCAACGACATCGCCGAGGCACACGTCCTCGCCGTCAGGGCACTCGCCGAGGGCGCCGCGACGACCCAGGTCAACCTGGGCACTGGCGAGGGCTACTCGGTGCTCCAGGTCATCGCGACCGCCGAGCGCATCACCGGCATCAAGGCCAACCTCATGGAGGCCGACCGCCGCGGCGGCGACCCGCCGGTGCTCGTCGCCGACCCCGGCCGCGCCCGCGCGCTGCTCGGCTGGCAGCCCCGACACTCGGCGCTCGACTCCATCATCGACAGCGCCTGGAAGTGGGAGACCCGCTAGCATGATCACCATGGCCATGGTCGGCACAGGCCGCTGGGGCAAGAACCTGGTCCGCAACTTCGCCCAGCTCCCCTCCGCTCGCCTCAAGTACTGCGTGGACCAGGACGAGCAGCGCCTCGCCACCCTCGGCGCCCAGTACCCCGACACCGAGTTCACCACCGACTTCGAGGCCGTGCTCGCCGACCCCGAGGTCGATGCCGTCGGCATCGCCGCGTCCGCCGTCGCGCACCATCCGCTCGGCATGCAGGCCATGGCCGCGGGCAAGCACTGCTATATCGAGAAGCCGCTGGCACTGAGCACCCAGCAGGCCGCCGAGCTGGTCGCCGAGGCCGAGCGCCGCGGCCTCACCCTCATGGTCGGCCATCTCCTGCTCTACCACCCCGCCGTCACCCGCCTCAAGCAGGCCATCGACGACGGCGAGCTCGGCGAGATCTACTACATCTATGCCCAGCGGGTGAACCTCGGCACCGTGCGCAGCGACGAGAACGCGCTGTGGAGCCTCGCGCCGCACGACATCTCGGTCGCCGCCTACCTCTTCGCCGCCGCCCCCATCGACGCCTCGGCACGCGGAAGCTGCTACCTCCAGCGCGACGCCGCCATCGAGGACGTCGTCTTCGCCAACGTCGGCTTCCCGGGCGGCCGCATGCTCAACCTCCACCTCTCGTGGCTCGACCCCCACAAGATCCGCTGCATCACCGTCGTCGGCTCCCGCAAGATGGCCGTCTTCGACGACATGGAAAGCGCCGAGAAGCTCCGTATCTACGACAAGGGCGTCGATGTGCCCGGCTTCGTGTCCTACGGCGATTCCCTGACGCTGCGCTACGGCGACATCCACATCCCGCATCTGCCCATGACGGAGCCGCTGCGGCTCGAGTGCCAGCACTTCATCGAGTGTGTCGAGCAGCGCCGGCAGCCGCTCACCGACGGCCCCAGCGGCCTCGCCGTGGTCCAGGCGCTCGAGGCCTGCCAACGCTCGCTCGACCAGGGCGGCGCACCCGTCGCCGTCAGCGCCCCGTGACGACCTTGCGGAGACCACCCCCATGGCCGACTACTTCGTCCACCCGACCGCCGTCGTCGATGAGCCCTGCACCATTGGCGACGGCACCAGGGTCTGGCATTTCGCTCACGTCAGCGAGGGGGCCGAGATCGGCGAGCGATGCACCGTCGGCCAGAACGTCTTCGTCGGCCGGGGCGTCCGGATCGGCAGCGGCTGCAAGATCCAGAACAACGTGGCCGTCTACGAGAAGGTCACCCTCGAGGACGACGTCTTCTGCGGCCCGTCCATGGTCTTCACCAACGTCATGAACCCGCGCTGCGCGTACCCCCGCGACCGCGACACCGGGTTCCTGCCCACCCTGTGCAAGAAGGGCGCGACCATCGGCGCCAACGCGACCATCGTGTGCGGCACGACCCTCGGCGAGCACTGCTTCATCGGCGCCGGCTCCGTCGTCACCCGCGACGTGCCCGCCCACGCCGTCGTCTACGGCGTGCCCGCCCGCCAGCGCGGGTGGATGAGCGAGGCCGGCGAGATGCTCGAATTCGCCGACGGCAAGGCCACGTGCCCGAGGACGGGGCAGGAGTATGTGTTGGAGGGGGGAGTTGTTCGCCGCAGCAAGTGACATGGAGAGACCGCCATGAAGGTGCCTCTGCTCGATCTGAAGGCGCAGTATGGAGGCATCCGCGAGGATGTCCGCCGCGCCGTTGACGGCGTGATGGACGCCCAGTACTTCATCCTGGGCCCCGAGGTGGCGGCCCTGGAGGAGGAGGTCGCGGCCTACGTGGGCGCGAAGCACGCCATCGGCTGCGCCTCGGGCACCGACGCGCTGCTCCTCGCGCTGATGGCCCTCGGCCTGGGCGAGGGCGACGAGGTGATCACCTCGCCCTTCACCTTCTTCGCCACGGCCGGCTCCATCTGGCGCACTGGCGCCACCCCCGTGTTCGTGGACATCGAGCCCGAGACCTTCAACATCGACCCCGCGGCCGTCGGCGCGGCGATCACCGCGAAGACGAAGGCGATCATCCCCGTCCACCTGTTCGGCCAGTGCGCGGAGATGGACGCCATCCGCGACGCGGCGGGCGACGTCCCGATCGTCGAGGACGCCGCGCAGGCGCTCAGCGCCGAGCACCAGGGCCGCAAGGCGGGCTCGATCGGCGCCGTCGGATGCTTCAGCTTCTTCCCGAGCAAGAACCTCGGCGGCTTCGGCGACGGCGGCATGATGACCACCCAGGACGACGCCCTCGCCGAGTCGCTGCGCACGCTCCGCGTCCACGGAGCCGAGCGCAAGTACTACCACAGGCTCGTCGGCTTCAACAGCCGACTCGACGCGCTCCAGGCCGCCGTGCTCCGCGTCAAGCTCCCCCACCTCGACGCCTGGAGCGACGGCCGCGCCGCCAACGCCGCCCGCTACCGCGAGCTGCTCGCCGGCGCCAACGTCGTGACCCCCGTCGCGAGACCCCACTGCCGCCACGTCTACAACCAGTACACCCTCCGCGTCCCAGAGCGCGACGCCGTGATGGCCGGACTCAAGGAGCGCGACATCGGCTGCGCCATCTACTACCCCGTCCCGCTCCACCTCCAGGACTGCTTTGCGTCGCTCGGCTACAAGGAAGGCGACCTGCCGGTCGCCGAGCAGGCCGCTGCCGAGGTCATCTCGATCCCTGTCTACCCCGAGCTCACCGCCGAGATGCAGCAGCACGTGGCCGACACGGTGCGGGAGCTGACGGCCTGACGGCGGCTCGGCGCGCGCTGGCGTCGAGCAGAGCGGACGAACGTGAGAGGAACCCTCCCCGAGGCCGAGCGCCGCGGGGAGGGTTCCGTCGTTCTCACAGGCCGTAGTAGCGGCGGATGGAGTCGATCGCTGGTGGGAGGCCGCTGGCGAGGGAGGTACGCGCCTCGAGGCCGAGCATTCGGCGGGTGCGGGACATGTCGGCGAGGGTCTTGCGGGCGTCGCCCTTGGCGAAGGGCTCGTGGCGGACTCGGGCCTTGCGGCCGAGGATGCGCTCGATGCGTCGGAGGAGGGCGTTGACGGAGCAGGAGCTGGCGCCGCCGACGTTGAAGGCGGTATCGGTGTGGCGGGACGCGGCCGCGAGCAGGTTGGCCTCGACCACGTCGTCGACGTAGGTGAAGCCGCGGCTCTGGGTGCCGTCGCCGTAGATGACGACCTGGCCGCCGCGCAGGATGGCCTCGGCGAAGCGCCAGACGGACATGTCGGGCCGGCCCATGGGCCCGTAGACGGTGAAGTAGCGGAGCGAGAGGGTGGGGACGCCGTAGTTGTGGCCGTAGAGGTGGCACAGATGCTCGCAGGCGAGCTTGGTCACGCCGTAGGGCGAGAGGGGGCGCTTGGGGTCGCTTTCGCGGGTGGGGCGTGCGCGGCCCTCGCCGTAGACGGAGGACGAGGAGGCGTAGACGACCTTGCGCGGCTTCGTGACGCGGGCGGCCTCGAGCACGCGCTGGGTGGCGAGCACGTTGCTGTCGGTGTAGATGCGGAAGCTGTCGCCCCAGCTCGCGCGGACGCCGGCCTGCGCGGCCTCGTGGAAGATGACCTCGGCGCCCTCGGCCAGCGCCGCGAGATCGGCCGTCACCAGGTCGCCCTCGACGAGGGTGAACCCCGCGTGCGCGGCCAGCTCGGCGACCCGCGCGCGCTTGACGGCGGGCGGGTAGTAGTCGCTGAAGACGTCGATGCCCACCACCTCGTGGCCGTCGGCCAGCAGGCGGCGCGACAGGTGCGAGCCGATGAAGCCGGCGGCGCCGGTGACGAGGCACTTCATGCGCGTTCCTCTCCGTCGCGTCGGTCGGTGCGTCCCGCTTGCCCGGGGGAGGGGAACGGGGGGTCAGATGCACACGCGGTCGCCGCCGGCCTTCTTGGCGCGGTACATGGCCTCGTCGGCGGCGCGGATGAGCTCGTCCTTCGACTCGGCGCTGGCGGGGTAGCTGGCGATGCCCATCGAGAAGGTGATGAAGTCGAGGCGCTCGCCGGTGCTGGCGACCAGCTCCATGGCGTCGAGCTTCTTCTTGATGCGCTCGGCGGCGATCAGGGCGCCGGCACCGTCGGTCTGCGGGAGGACGATGAGGAACTCGTCGCCGCCGAGGCGGCCCACGAAGTCCTCGCCCCGGGCCGACGTGCGCGCCGCCTGGGCGACGCGCTGGAGCACCGTGTTGCCGGTCTCGTGGCCGAACGTGTCGTTGACGAGCTTGAAGCTGTCGAAGTCGATGTAGATGACCGAGAGGGGGGAGCTGTGTCGCTTGGCGCGCTGGAGCTCCTCGGTGAGGCGCTGCTCGAGGTAGCGGTAGTTGTAGACGCCGGTGAGCTCGTCCACGAAGGTCATCATCTCGATCTTCTCGCGGGTGTCGTGGCGCATGCGGCGCAGGCACTGGAGCTGGCCGACGCACAGCACGACGCAGGCGGTCGCGAAGAAGCAGAGGCTGCCGAAGTCGAGCCAGGTCATGCCCCCTGTGGTGGCGAACACCCTGATGCCCATGTAGCCCAGGAGCGAGACGGTGAGGACGAGCATGAGGATGAAGACGAACCGTAGACTCGTATGGAGGGAGTGGAGCTCCTGGAGTCGGAAGGCGAATTTCCTGCTCACGGGCTTTCGGTCCTTCGCAGTCGCGTCGTGTGCGCTGCCTCGCTGGCGCTGCCGTGCGGGGTCAGCCGTCGGCGTGCTGGTCGCGGACAGCCTTGGCGGCTTCGAGCCAGGCGAGCAGCTCGGCCTCGGAGCTGCGCTCGATGATGTCGCGTATCGTCTCGACCTCGCGCCCGAAGCGGCGGAGTGCTTCGAGGATGCGCGTGCGGTTCTGGAGGCAGACGTCGGCCCAGAGGCGGGGGGCGCCTGCGGCGATGCGGGTGCTGTCGAGGAAGCCTGTGCCGACGCAGGTCAGGGCGTCGGGCGACATGACGTTGACGAGTGCCGCGGCGGTGAGGTGAGGCAGGTGGCTGGCCGAGGCCACGAGCCTGTCGTGCTCGGTCGGGGCGATGATGCGTAGGGTGGCGCCGAGCGCCCTCCAGAGCTCGCTGACCGCGGCCAGGGCGCGGCCGTCGGTGCGCGCCGTGGGCGTGAGGAAGCACAGGCGGCCGTCGAAGAGATCGGCCTGGGCGTGGTCGACCCCGCGCTGCTCGGAGCCGGCGATGGGGTGGGAGCCGATGTACTGGCCCCCTTCGCCTGCGACCTCCTCGAGTGCGGGGACGAGCCGGGCCTTCGTGCTGCCGACGTCGGTGAGGATGCATCCCCGGGGGATGCTGGCGACGGCCTGGGCGAGGAGCTTGGCCATGAGCCCGACGGGGGTGGCGAGGATGACGATCTCGGCCTCGGCGACGCCCTCGGCGACGTCGAGGGTCGCGTGGTCGATGGCGTCGAGCTCGAGCGCCCGGTCGAGCGACGAGTGGCGGTGGCCGACGCCGACGACGCGGCGCGCGATCGAGCGCTGCTTCATGGCGAGGCCCATCGACCCGCCGATCAGTCCGACGCCGACGATCGTCGCTGTGCGGAACGGCAGGATGCCAATGTCAGGCAGGCCCACCCACGGATCCCTTCCGGTGCAATAGAGGTCCCCTCGCCGGCTCGCGGGAAGTCTAGCAGATGGCCCGATGCCTGTCAAACGGTTTCCGCGCCGCGCGCCGCGCGCGGCGCCGGGCGTCGGTCACGATGGGGTCGGCGGCGTGGGGCGGGCGCCCCAACATGTTGGGCGTGGGGCAACGCAGCTTGACCGCGTCGGGGGCTTGTGGTAACATACGTCGTGAATGCCAGGGGCAAGGGCTGTGGACCCCGGCGCGGCGCGCCGGCGCTGGCCCGTCGGGGAGAGGGACACAGGAGAGCATACGCGGCATGGCGTCGGGACACGCCGATCTCTACCACGTCCAGGCGGTGGTGTGGACGGGCGAGAGCGCCGAGATCTGCCGTGCGGTGGCGCCGGACGGGAGGGTCGTGGCGCTCAAGCGGCTGCGGCGCGACCTGCGCGCCAGCCGCGCCGGCGCGCGAGCGCTCGAGCACGAGGCCGAGGTCGGCCTCCTGTTCAGCCATCCCAACGTCATCGAAGTCATCGAGTTCGTGCCCCAGCCCCAGCCGACGATGGTCATGGAGTACTTTCCGAGCCGCAACGTCAAGGTGCGGCTGCTCGACCCGCGCGACGATCGCCTCCTGACCTACCACGCGCGCTCGATCGTCCTCCAGATGACCGACGCGCTCTGCCACGTCCACGACTTCGAGATCGTGCACATGGACCTCAAGCCCGAGAACTTCCTGCTCAGCGAGGCCGGGGTCGTGAAGCTGACCGACTTCGCGATCGCGAGGATGCCGATCACCGGCTGGCGCCGCCTGCTCGGGGGCCGCCGCCGCATCGCGGGCACCCGGCCCTACATCGCGCCCGAGACCCTGCGCCGCAAGGCGCCCGACGTCCGCACCGACATCTACTCGTTCGGCGCCACACTCTACGAGGTCTTCACGGGGCGGCCCCCCTTCATCTCGATTGACCGCGACCAACTGCTGGCCATGCACCTGAGGCTCAAGCCCGCCTACCTGACGAGCTACAACCGGAACCTGACCGATGACCTCAACGAGCTGGTCCTGCTGATGCTCGAGAAGGACCCGGGCCGGCGGCCCCAAAGGATGGCCGACGTCAAGGCGCGGCTCGAGCGCATCCGCTTCTACCGCGAGCCCCCCGTCGAGCCCGGTCCGCAGGAGGTGAAGCGATGAGGACACCCGACGGCCTCGGCTTCGAGCGGCCCATCGAGGACCTCGAGAAGAAGATCCAGGAGCTCGAGGAGTTCCAGGTCAGCAAGGGCGTGGACCTCCGCGAGACGATCGGGCAGCTCCGCGACGAGCAGCGCCGCGTGGCGCGCGCCGTCTACGCCAACCTCACCCCCTGGCAGGAGGTGCTCGTCGCGCGCCACCGCGGCAGGCCGTCGACGGTGGACTACGTCGCCATGGCGTTCACCGACTTCATCGAGCTGCACGGCGACCGCCGCTACCGCGACGACCTGGCCATCGTGTGCGGGTTCGCCACGCTCGACGAGCAGCGGGTGATGGTGATCGGCCACCGCAAGGGCAAGACGACCCGCCAGAGCGTGGCGTGCAACTGGGGCCTGGCCCACCCGGAGGGCTACCGCAAGGCGATCCTCAAGGCGCGGCTCGCCGAGCGCTTCGGCCTGCCCATCGTCCTGTTCGTCGACACCGCGGGCGCCTACCCCGGCGTCGGCGCCGAGGAGCGCGGGATCGCGCAGTCGATCGCCGAGAACATCGCCGACCTCTCGACGCTGCGCGTGCCCGTCGTCTGCACGATCCTGGGCGAGGGAGCCAGCGGCGGCGCGCTCGGCATCGGCGTGGGCGACCGCCTGCTCATGCTCCAGCACGCCTACTTCTCGGTCATCACCCCCGAGGGCTGCGCCGCCATCCTCTTCCGCAGCAGCGAGAAGAAGGAGCAGGCCGCCGCCGCCCTCCGCCTGTGCTCCAGCGACATGGCCGAGCTGGGCATCGCCGACGAGATCATCGAGGAGCCCGCCCTCGGCGCCCACCGCCAGCCCCAGGAGGCCGCCAAGCGGCTCAAGGAGGCCCTCGCGCGCCACCTCGCCGAGCTGCGCGACCTCCCCATCGACCAGCTCCTCGACCAGCGCTACGAGAAGTACCGCCGGCTGGGAGCCTTCGTCACAGGCGATACGGACGCACCGTGAGCGGACAGATCTTCAACATCCAGAAGTTCTCCATCCACGACGGCCCCGGCATCCGCACCACCGTGTTCCTCAAGGGCTGCTCCATGCGCTGCGCCTGGTGCCACAACCCCGAGAGCATGGCCACGCACCCCGAGATCGTCTTCTTCCCCAGCAAGTGCATCGGCTGCCACCGGTGCTTCGACGCCTGCCCGACCGGCGCGCTCCGCCTCGACGACGGGCAGCGTGTCTACGACCGGGGGGCCTGCCGCTTGTGTGGGCGCTGCGCCGACGCGTGCTACGCCGAGGCCATCGTGCTCGAGGGCCGCGAGGCCAGCAGCGAGGAGATCGTCGCCGAGATCCTCAAGGACAAGCCCTTCTACGACAACTCGGGCGGCGGCGCCACCTGCTCGGGCGGCGAGCCGCTGCTCCAGGCCGACTTCGTCGCCGACGTCTTCGCCCGATGCCGCCGCGCCGGCGTGCACACGGCGCTCGACACCGCCGCGCACGTGCCCTGGCACGCCTTCGAGAAGGTGCTGCCCCACACGGACCTCGTCCTGCTCGACCTGAAGCTCATCGACCCCGAGCGCCACCGCGAGGCCACCGGCGTCGGCAACGCGCGCATCCTGGCCAACGCCCGGCGCCTCGCCCAGGCCGGCCTGCCCGTCTGGGTCCGCATCCCCGTCATCCCGGGCTACACCGACGACGACGACAACATCGCCGCCATCGCGGAGTTCGTCGAGGGCCTGGCGAACGTCGCGCAGGTCGAGCTGCTGCCCTACCACTGCTTTGCGGAGGGCAAGTACCAGCGTCTCGAGCGCGACTACCCCCTCCACGGCGCCCAGCCCCCGCCGAAGGAGCACATGGACCACCTGGTCGGCCTGGTCGAGGGCCACGGCCTCAAGGCCAAGGCGGGCTGAGGACGCATCACGAGCCCCGCCGCGGAGCGACGCCATGCGAATCGGCATCGGCTACGACATCCACCGCCTCGTCGAGGGGCGGCCCCTGCGGCTCGGCGGCGTGGACGTGCCGTCGGCGTTCGGCCTGCTCGGCCACTCCGACGGCGATGCGCTGCTCCACGCCATCTGCGACGCGCTGCTCGGCGCCGCGGGCCTCGGCGACATCGGCGAGCACTTCCCCGACTCCGACCCCGCCTACGGCGATGCCGACAGCGCCGAGCTGCTCGCCGCCTGCGTCGCCAAGGTGCGCGCCGCCGGCTTCAAGCCCGTGAACCTCGATGCCAACGTGCTCGCCGAGCGGCCCCGACTCGCCCGCTACAAGGCCGCCATGCGCCAGCGCGTCGCCGACCTCCTGGGCATCGCGCCCGCACGCGTGAGCATCAAGGCACGCACCCACGAGGGCCTCGACGCCGTGGGGCGCGGCGACGCCATTGCCGCACAGGCCATCGTCCTGCTCGGCGACAGGAGGCCGGATGGCGACTAGCACGCACCGCATCCCCTTCCGCCATGGCGCCGCACGCTCTTGCTGTAGCCGCAGCGCGCCATAGCGTTGGCAGATGGCCGAAGCCCTCCCCTGGCCGATCCGGAGCGCCACATGGGCATCCACTACTACAACTCCTACAGCAGGCGCAAGGAGCCCTTCGAGACCATCGAGCCAGGCGTCGTCCGCCTCTACTCCTGCGGCCCCACCGTCCACGACTTCGCTCACATCGGCAACCTGCGCTGCTTCACGTTCGTCGACCTGCTCAAGCGACACCTCCTGCTGCGCGGCTACCGCGTCCGCCACGTCATGAACATCACCGACTTCGGCCACATGACGTCCGACGCCGACGAGGGCGAGGACAAGATCGGCAAGAGCGCCCGCGAGAAGGGCATGGACCCCTGGGAGGTCGTCAACACGTTCACCCAGGCCTTCCTCGAGGACGTCGAGACCCTCCGCATCCAGCCAGCCATGGCGTACACGCGGGCCACCGACCACGTGGACGACATGATCCGGCTCGTCGAGCGCATCCTCGCCAGCGGCTTCGCCTACGAGGTCAACGGCTCGGTCTACTTCGACATCCCCAGGTTCACTGCCTACGGCCGCCTGTCTGGCAACACCCTCGCCGACCTGCTGGCGGGCGCCCGCGTCGCGGTCAACCCCGAGAAGCGCTCGCCGCAGGACTTCGCGCTGTGGAAGGCCGCGCCCGACAGCTTCATGCGCTGGGAGAGCCCCTGGAGCGTCGGCATCCCGGGCTGGCACATCGAGTGCACGGCCATGGCCATGCGCTACCTCGGCGAGCAGCTCGACATCCACACCGGCGGCGAGGACAACATCTTCCCCCACCACGAGTGCGAGATCGCCCAGGCCGAGGCCGCCACCGGCAAGGCACCCTACGTCCGATTCTGGATGCACAACCGCCACCTGCTCGTCGACAACGCCAAAATGTCGAAGTCGAAGGGCAACTTCTACACCCTCCGCGACCTGCTCGACCGGGGCCACTCGCCCGTCGCCGTCCGCTACCTGCTGCTGGCCAGCCACTATCGCCAGCCGCTCAACTTCACCCTCGAGGGCCTCGAGGCCGCGGCCAAGGCCGTCGGGCGCATCAACGATTTCGCCCTCCGCCTCGACGAGGCCCCCGACGCCGACGGTGGCCCCGACACCGCGCCCATCTGCGAGAAGGCCCAGGCCGCCTTCGCCGACGCCCTTGACGACGACCTCAACATCTCCGAGGCCCTCGCTGCCCTCTTCGACTTCATGCACGAGATCAACCGCCTCGACCTCACCGCCGCAGCCGCCCAGCCCGTCCGCGAGGCCGTCGGGGCCTTCGACCGCGTCCTCGACGTCCTCGACAGGCCAGAGGACAGGAGCCTCGACGGCGAGATCGAGCGGCTCATCGCCGAGCGCCAGGCCGCGCGCGAGGCCAGGGACTTCGCCCGGGCCGACGCCATCCGCGACCAGCTCGCCGCACAGGGCATCGTGCTCGAGGACACGCCCCAGGGCATCCGCTGGCGCAGGAAGTGATGCGCGGGCCCGTCGGGGCAGAAGGGGAGGGCGCGCCTACTGGTAGTGGACGCGGCGGCCGACGAGCTTCATCTGGAGGATGGTGACGGCGAGGATGATGGCGAAGAGGATGAGCGCGACGGCGGAGCCGTAGCCTGTCTCGCCGCGCTCGTAGAAGGCCCTGAAGATGAACATGGTGACGTTGTGCGCCGTGTGCTCCGTGTCCTTCGAGGCGAGGACATAGATGTGGCCGAAGACGCGGAAGGCTCGGATCGTCGCGACGATGAGCAGGAAGAAGAGGGTGGGCGAGATGAGGGGCACGGTGACGTGACGCAACCGCTGCCAGCCCGTGGCCCCGTCGATGGTCGCCGCCTCGTAGATCTCGGCCGGCACGTTGCTCAGCGCAGCCAGCAGCACCACCACGTAGAAGCCCACCGAGCTCCACACCGAGAAGATCACCACGCACACCAGCGCCAGGCTCGGCCCGCCAGCCCACGGCGGCACCCCGACCCCCAGCGGCTCGAGCAGCAGCGCCACCACCCCGCGCGACTCCTCCACCCACGCCTGCGACGGCAGACCCAGCCAGCCCAGCACCACGTTCGCCAGACCCTGCTCGTTGGGGTAGAAGATCCACACCCACACCGCCGCCGCCGCCACCACCGACGTGACGTAGGGCAGGAAGTAGACCGTGCGGTACGCCCCGCGGCCCCGCACGCGCTGCGCCAGCAGGTTTGCGATCACCAGGCCCAGCAGCAGGCTCACCGGCACCGTGCCCACGACGTAGTAGACCGTCACGAGCAGCGCGCGGCCGAACTCGGGGTCGCCGAAGGCCCGACGGTAGTTGTCCAGCCCGATGTAGGCCTCCTGCGCCAGACCCCAGCGGTGCAGGCTCACGTAGAACGCGTAGCCCACGGGGAACACAAAGAACAGCCCGAGCAGCGCCGCCGCCGGCGCGACGAACGTGTAGCCCTGGAGCGTCTCGACGAGGCGCTTCCAGAGCCGCTGCCAGAGCGAACGCGTGCGGGCTGTTGCCACGGCCAGTTCCCTTCGCGGCCCATGGTAGCAGCAGCGTGGCAAATCGCAACCCCCAAATCCCGAAGTCGGCGACGCCCATGCCTGTCCTGATCGCGAAGACCGCCGACGGCCGAACCCTCGAGGCGAGCGTCGAGGACGTCGTGGTGCTGGGCAGGGGCACCGGCTGCCAGCTCCAGGTGCCCGACGAGCGGGCCTCGCGGCGCCACTGCCGGGTCTACCGCCAGGGCAGCGACTACTTCCTGCGCGACCTGGGCAGCAAGAACGGCACGCGGCTCAACGGCCGGGCCGTGACCTTCGCCCGCCTGATGTTCGGCGACGCGATCGGTGTGGGGCGCGCCACCGTGCTGTTCACGGAGCATTCGCCCGCCGAGCTGGTGGGCAGCCGCATCGCGGGCTACGAGGTGCTCGAGCAGGTCGCATCGGGCGGGATGGGCGTGGTGTACCGCGCGCGGCAGGTCTCGATGGACCGCATCGTGGCGCTCAAGGTGCTGCACCCGCGGCTGACGTCGGACCGCAGGTTCGTCGAGCGGTTCGAGCGCGAGGCCCGCGCCGCCGGGGCGCTCAACCACCTCAACATCGTGCACGTGCAGGACGCGGGCCACGCCGAGGGCACCTACTACTATGCCATGGAGTACGTGGACGGCCTGACCGCGGCACAGGAGCTGCGCGCCCGCGGCGCCATGCCGCCCGAGCGGGTCGTCGAGATCGCCCGCCAGGTCGCCGCCGCGCTCGGCTTCGCCCACGAGCAGGGCATCATCCATCGCGACGTCAAGCCCGAGAACATCATGCTCGCCGCCGACGGCACCGCCAAGCTCGCCGACCTCGGCCTCGCCACCTTCCTCGACACCGACGCCCCCAGGGTCGAGCGCGGCGCCGACGGCAAGCTCCGCGTCTGGGGCACACCCTCCTACATGGCGCCCGAGGTCGCACAGGGCCGCGAGCCCGACGCGCGCTCCGACCTCTACTCCCTGGGCGCCGCCATGTTCCACATGCTCACGGGCCGCGTCCCCTTCACGGGCGCCACCGCCACCGAGGTGCTCACCAAGCACATCGGCGCGCCCATGCCCGAGATGCAGAGCTACCACCCCGACGTCCCGCGTGCCCTGAACCCCATCGTCGAGCGCCTCATGGCGAAGGACCGCGCCCGACGCTACCAGACCGCCGCCGAGCTGGTCGCCGACATCAACGTCGTCCTCGAGATGCTCCGCCAGAGCACCAGCGCCGAGGAGACCCGCTTCGTGACCCCCGTCCGCCCCGCCGAGCCCACGGGCGCCACCTCCATCTTCTACCGACTCACCGACTGGCTCCGGCGCAAGAAGCCCTGACAGCCCGTCCCAGGGCCGTGCTCGGCGCGCGGCTGCGGTTTGACTCCCCGCGCGGGCGCGGCCTATAATGCCGCGAGCACTGCGACACTAGGAGCACGACGATGGCGGACGATGGGATCACGCGTCGGGGCTTCGTGCGGACGACGGCCGGGCTGGCCGCGGGGGCTGCCGTGGCCGGGCTGGGCGAGGGGGCGCCCGACACGTCGGCGATCCTGAACTACAATGCCAGGATGGGCTACCGCCGCTTCGGCAAGACGGGCGTCATGCTCTCCGAGGTGGGCCTCGGCGGCCACTGGAAGACCCGCAGCGGCGCCCGGTACTGGGCGAGCTTCAAAGGCGACACCCCGCCGCCCGACGTGCAGATGAACCGCAACGAGGTGTGGGTGAAGGCCGCGGAGCTGGGCATCAACTACTACGACATCACCACCGCCGGCGAGGCCGCCATCTACGGACGCTGCGCCAAGATGACCGGCGTGAAGCTCCACATCGGATACTCCGACCACATCCTGTGCATCCGCAACCCGAAGAACCGCACGCCCGAGCGGCTCATGGTCGAGATCGACGAGGGCCTCCGCCGCCTCATGGTCGACCGGATGTTCCTGTGGCGGCCCCAAGCCCTCACCGGCGGCGGCCACACCGACGCCGAGCTCGAGGCCGTCATCGCCACCTTCGAGAAGGCCAGGAAGCAGGGCAAAGTCCAGTTCCTCGGCATGTCCGCCCACAACCGCACCTGGGTCCGCCAGGTGCTCGAGAAGTACGGCGACCACTTCCACGGCTTCGTCTTCATGCTCGGCGTGCACGACGTGCCCAAGGGCGACTGCCAGCCGCTCTTCGACATGGCCCGCAAGAAGGACGTCGGCACCATCGGCCTCAAGCCGTTCCACGGCAACTTCTACTTTGTCAAGGTCATCAAGGACGCGCAGAAGGCCGGCCGCGAGCCCGACCTCAACGCCGTGGCGCTCGCCGGCCTGAAGAAGATCCTCGAGTTCGACGGCCTCACCTGCACCATCCCCGGGATGACGACCGCCGACGAGGTCGAGAACAACGTCCGCGCCTCCTACGAGCGCCGCAAGAAGCTTTCGGGGGCCGAGCGCCAGGCGATCCAGCGACTCGCAGACGCCTCGCTGCTCGAGCTGCCGTCCGACTATGCCTGGATCCGGGACGAACGTCTGGCGTGACCTCAGGAAAGGACGCACGCTGATGAGAACCGCCGCCGCGTTGTGTGCCGCGATCGTGACCTTCGCCGCCGCCGCCTTTGCCGCCGGCGACTGGACGCCGCTGTTCAACGGCAAGGACCTCACGGGCTGGAAGGCGAACAACCCGAGCAAGTACAAGGTCGAGGACGGCTGCCTCGTGGGCTTCCAGGAGGACGGGAAGGGCGCCGACATCTTCACGACCGGGCAGTTCGACAACTTCGAGCTGCGCTTCACCTACAAGGTCAAGTGGCCGGCGAACAGCGGCATCTGGTTCCGCGACCGCTACCAGTTCGACATCCTCAAGTACCAGCGGCCCAAGACCTTCAGCGGCGCGCTCTACTACCCCGGCTGCAAGGGCACCTTCGCCATCAAGAACCTCGACGAGAGCCTCGAGAACCGCGACGGGTGGAACGAGGGCCTCGTCTACGCCAACGGCGACCACCTCATCCTGTGGCTCAACGGCACCAAGGTCGGCGAGTGTCGCGACAAGAGCTTCGCCAAGGGCAGGGTCGGCATCCAGGTGCACGGCGGCAACGGCTTCAAGGGCATGCGGATCGACCTCAAGCGCATCGAGATCCGGCCCCTCGAGCCGGGCGACAAGCCCACGCCGCCCCAGGCCGAGAAGTAAGCGCCCGGAAGGCCGGTCAGGAAGCCCTCCATGAAGCGACCGTCGGGCCCTCGCTGGCACGTCCCAGCCCCGCTGTGCGCCGTGTCGGCCGCCGCCGTCGTGCTGGCGTCGTGCCTGCCGCGGGGGGCGGCTCCAGCCGCCGCGGCCAAGGCCAACGCGCGCTGCACGGAGTGCCACCTCGATTTCCTCGACGAGGGGCTCACCGTCGCCCATCAGGGGGCGGGCGTGACCTGCGTCCGCTGCCACGGCCACAGCCAGCCCCACATCGACGACGAGGTGCGCGAGACCAAGCCCGACGCCACGTTCCGCGGCCAGGCTATGGCCGTTTTCTGCCTCACCTGTCACGAGCCCGGCGGCCACGCGGCCATCGCCGCGCACGCGGCGAATCTCAGCGGCGGGCCCGCGAAGCGCAAGGCGTGCACCCAGTGCCACGGCGAGCACAAGCTCCTGCCCATCGAGAGCTGAGCGACCCGCGCGCAAAGGCACGGACTCTCACGGATTTCTTGCTTGACCTGTGCGATCCGGGCGCTGTATAATGCGCCCGTTGGGAGAAGCGCCGGGAACGCGAACGTGATCGGTGGCTTGGTGAGGCCCTTGCCTCACCAGGTCCGCCGCTATGCTCGACGCAGGGCGGAACCCGGGTGGGCGAGGCCGGAGCGGTAGATCCGGCTCGCCGCACCGTGGGCTGGCGCACGCCGGTGCTTCCCCGTGCAGCCCCGTCGGTCAACTGCTCAGGGCCGAGCACCCCCCTGCGGGTGCTCTCGCGAAGCCCCCAGACGGTCGATGCGAGGAAGCCCCCCCACCCAGTCCACGGCCGTCGGCCTGCCGCATCGTTCTGCACCGATCCTCTCTGCCACCACCGCTCGCGAGTTCTGCGCTGCACGCCGGCCATGCCGGCGCGACGGCACCGCGTGGGGGGCCCGAGGAGCGCATCGATGGCAGCCATCCTCATCGTGGAAGACGACCGCAACCAGCGCCTGTGGCTTCAGGAGGAGCTCGAGTTCGACGGCCACACCGTCGCCACGGCCGCCAACGCCGCCGAGGCACTCGACGCCGTTCGCGACGCCATGCCCGACGTCGTGGTGCTCGACATCGCCATGCCCGGCGTCGATGGACTCGATCTCCTCGGCAAGCTCCTCGACATCAACAATCAGCTCCCCGTTGTCATCCACACCGCTTACTCCAGCTACCAGGACAACTTCATGTCCTGGGCCGCCGACGCCTACGTGATCAAGCAGAGCGACCTGTCCCAGCTCAAGCACACCATCCGCCAGGTGCTCGCCAGCCGCCACGGCGACGTGCCCAGCGCTCCCGCGCCGCCCGCCCAGCCCCCCGAGCCGTCCACGCACGTCTGAGCTTCAGCAGGCTCCCCGCCTCGGCTGCACGCCCCCGTCAGCCATTCAGGAACGCCCAGCCGCAAGCGGCCCGCTTGCGAGCGGCTTCCCGCTCGACAGGCGAGCCGGCGATCGCTACGATGACGGCCAGAGAGCTCGAGGAGGCGCGCTCATGATCAGGCCCGCTCGACGACGATGTGCCCTGGCCGCGACGCTCCTGCACGCGCTCGCGCTCGCCGCGGGCGGCGCCCTGGGGGCCGGCGGCATGGACCGCCGCGGCACCCAGTGGGGGCCGTGCCTCGAGTGGCGTCTCGAGAACCCATCCGTCGCGGGCAACCCCTTCGACCTCGTCGCCACGGCGACCTTCGTGCACCAGGCGAGCGGCGAGCGCCGGACCACCGAGATGTTCCACGACGGCGGCAGCGCCTGGGCATTCCGCTTCACTGCCACCCGCCCCGGCACGTGGACTTTCACGACGAAGTGCGAGGACCCCGACCTCGACGGCAGGCGCGGCACGGTGACCGTCGAGGCGAACGAGCGCGCCCGCGGCTTCGTCACCGCCCTCGGCAACAAGTGGGGCTGGACGGGCACGCGGCGCGCCTTCGTCCCGCAGCTCGTCATGTTCGCCACCCCCGACCGCTTCCACGGCAAGCCGCAGGTCGTGGACGCGGCCATCAGGACCTTCCTCGTCGAGCACGGCTTCAACGGCTTCCACTGCCCCGTGCACGGCGCCTGGTTCGACATCGCCGAGCGCCGCCACGACCGCATCCGCTCGGCCGACCCCACCCCGGACCGCCGGACCTTCGAGGCCCTCGAGATGCTCATCACAAAGACCTGCGCCGCCGGCGGCATGGTCCACCTCTGGGCGTGGGGCGACGAGGCACGCAAGTGGACGCCGGGCCGCTGGGGCAAGAACGGCGCGGTGGACCGCCGCCTCCAGCGCACCATCGCCGCCCGCCTTGGCCCCCTGCCCGGCTGGACCATGGGCTACGGCTTCGACCTCCACGAGTGGGTGCGCGGGGACGACCTCAAGCGCTGGCACGCCCATCTGCACGAGCACTTCGGCTGGCACCACCTGCTCGGTGGACGCGCCCACAACAACCGCCTCACACAGATCTTCGAGGGACTCGACTACTCGGGCTACGAACAGCACCGCCCCGACTACGCGAAGTACTGCGAGACCCTCGACCAGCGGTCGGGGAAGCCCTCGCTCTCCGAGGACCGCTTCCGCATCCGCCTCAGCGCGCGCTACAAGGGCAAGGACTACACCATGGAGAGGACCCGCCGCGGCCTGTGGCACTCGACCATGGCAGGCGGGGTCGCCAACATCTGGGGCAACCTGATGGGCGTGTCCGACAGCTCCGACGGCTCGGCCCCCTATCCCAAACCCCACTGGATCCAGACCTGGTCGCGCTTCTTCCGCCACCGCTTCACCCGCGACGTCGTGCGGGCCAACACCCTCACCGATGGCGTCTGCCTCCGACGGCCCACGAAGGCCCACTTCGTCTTCTACCGCGAGGACGCGGACGGCATCCGCATGGACCTCTCGACGATGGCCGGGCCCCAGCCCGCCGTCGCCGTCGACTGCCTCATGCCCTACGCCGAGCTCGATCTCGGCACCCTCGCCCCGAAGGCCCACGCCTGGCGCGCCCCGCGCGAGAGCGACTGGGCCATCGCCGTCGGCACCTGGCCGCGCGACTGACGCCCGCACAAGCGAAGGCTGAATCGATTGGGGCGCCTCGACGTCGTAGGGAGGCTGCACTTCGCCCTGAAGGGCGAGACTCCGAACGGCCTCGGGCGCGTTTGGAGTCAACCCCTTCAGGCGTGAATGGAGCTACCGCAGGCCAGGCGGGCCCCGCCGAATGGCTGCAAGCTACCCAGCCCCGAGAGGGACGGCAGAGGCTCACGACTTGGGGGCGGGCGTCTCCGCCGGCTCGTCTGGCGGCAGGTTGCGGTACCAGGTGACGGCGAGGACGGCGATGGCGGCGAGCGCCGCGCCGAGGCACACGGCGGCGTGGCCGTGCCAGTGGCCGACCAGGTACATGGGGAAGAGGTAGAGGGCCGTGATGGCGACCATGGCGAGCGCGCAGTTGAGGATCGAGAACGACGGCCTCTCCGACGGCGCGGCCAGCTCCTGGTCGCTCAGGCGGGCCTCCTGCTTCACCGGCCCCCACGCCCCGAAGGGCCGCACCGTGCGGTAGAAGCGCACGAGCACCGAGCCGCTCACAGGCGCCGTCGCAAGCGTGACGCCCACGCTCGCAGCCAGCGACCCCGCGCAGATGAGCGGGAACGTCACGTGCAGCGGCCAGCCCGGCACGAACAGCGTCACCGTCGCCAGCACGATGCCGCCCAGCGTGCCCGCCGCATAGCCCCAGCCGTTCATCCGCCACCAGTACCACCGCAGCACGTTCGGGATCACGACCCCCGCGCCGAGCGCCATCATCAGCCAGTCCCAGATCTGCTTGATCGACTTCGCAGGGTAGCCGATCGCGATGCCGGCGAGCACGATGCCGATCGTCGCGACGTAGCTCGCCCTCACCAGCCGCCGATCGTCCGACCTCGCGCCCGTCAGCGGCTGCCAGAAGTCGCGAACGAGGTAGGACGCCCCGCTGTTCACCGTCGAGCTGAAGGTCGACATGAACGCAGCCAGCAGCCCCGCCACCACCAGCCCCCGCACGCCCATGGGCAGGAAGCGCTGGAGCACCGTCGGCATCACCTTCTCGGGGTCCGTCACGTCGGCCACGCCCGTGAGCGCCAGCAGCACGATCCCGGCGCACATGGCCCAGCGGACGATCAGGAACAGGCTCCACGACGCGCCGAGCTTGGCCGCGTCGCGCGGCGAGCGAGCCGCGAGGAAGCGCTGGAAGTCGTACATCTGCGCCGGCCCGCCGGCGTTGAGCAGCAGGCCCTTGAGCACCCACACGATGACGAGCGCGCCGAAGAGCTCGTAGCCCTCGTAGCCCTTCACGCCCGCCATCTCGGGCATCCGCCACCGCGGCACCACCGACTCCCAGCCCGAGGGCAGCGCCCGGCCGAGCGCCTCGGGGCTGAGCTGCGAGTAGGCCACGGCCGCGATCGCGATGCTCGCCACCGTCAGGATCACCGTCTGGATCACGTCGGTCACCACCACGCTGTAGAGCCCGCCCAGCAGCA
>CBFDBL010000008.1:0-29007 GCA_965603035.1 uncultured bacterium | reverse complement strand
CCTGGCAGCACAGGATGGCTGCGGCAGCGACGCAGACGAGCCCCGCGACCCATCGCGCTCTCATACCATCTCTCCCTGGCCGACGCTACAGGGGTCAGCGCCGGCTGTTGACAGGCTGCTCGCGGCCCGTATTATGTCGCACGCCGATGGGGATGGCAAGCGCAGCCCTCGTGGGCGAGCCGCGCGCCGCCCGACTTGCTGCCCGCGTCGGTGCGGTACCGCAGGTCGAAGCACAAGCCCGTCTTGGAGAGGGGCCTGGGCTCCTGAGGTCGGTGTCCAGGAACCCGCCCCCGCCGTACTCGGTGGGGCCGAAGAACCCCTTCTCGAACGTGCCGTCGGCCGCGAGGAGGGCAGACACGGCGAGCAGCGCGAGGTGCGGCGTCCGCTTCAGGCCGTCCCCCCGAGGGCCAGGTCGATGCTCTCGTCGAAGAGCGCAGCCGCGCCGTCGGCCAACGGCTCGGGCGACGCCATGACGAGCTTGAAGTTCGTCTCCCTGCACAGGAAGGCCAGCTCGGCGACCAGGCTGTCGGGCACGGGTGCGGCGAAGGCCCACACGACGTGCACGGTGCGCCGGGCCGCAGCCCGGGGGACGCGCCGAGCCTCGAGGTACGCCCGCAGGCCATCGACCAGCCGCCTGGCCATCCCGACATCGCGGACCACGAAGCAGTAGCGGCCGAACCACAGCCCGTCGAGCACGAACCGGCTGTGGTCGGGCCGCTGACCCGGCCCGTAGGTCGTCTTGACGAGCGGCCAGAGTCGCCAGCGCCCGAGACGCACGCGAGGGAGCTCGTCCTCTGCCCACGGGTCGGCCGGTGCGAGGCACAGGAAGGTCTCGCCCTTGCGCACGACGTCCTCGAGGTAGCGGCGCAGATCGTCCTGGGACGCACGCGCCAGGACGGCGTGTGTCTTGGGGAACAACGCGTCCACGACGCGGCAGGCGATGGGCAGCGGGACGAGGTAGCCCTGGGTCCTGTTGAACCTGGCCAGGTAGTCGTAGACCACCAGGGCGAGCGCCAGCCACGGCACGAGCCGTGCGACAAAGAGGTTCAAGCGGTCGAGTCGGTCGGCCCGGACGACGTCGGCCTCGGGCATGGTCCTGACCGCGAGGCTCTCCTTCACGGCCGTCAAGTCGGCGACGTCCTCGAGCTCCCGCTTCTTGCCGGCCTCGCGCTGCTGCTTGCCGCGCTCGCGGTAGGCGTAGCGCGGCGGCCCCTCGGCGGGTGTGGCGTCGGTCGCGGGCGCCGCGCCCGTCGCGGGCGCCGCGCCCGGCGTGGCAGCGGTGCCTGGCGCGGCATCGGTGGCGGGAGGGGGGGCCGCCTTCTTGCCGGCGAGGTCCATGGCTTCCTGCCTGGTCTCCTCGGCGAACCCGGGCAGGGGAGTCGGCGGCTCGGGCTCCTGCGGCGGCCGCTCGGCTTCGAGCTCGGCGATCAGCTCGGAGCGATCGATCTGGATGCTGCTGACGAAGTGGGAATTCAGCTTCGCGAGGCCGAGCGCGACGAGCGAGAGGGCGAGGGCGACGGCGTAGCACTGCGTCCGCCTGCGGCTGCGGCAGGCGAGTGCGAGAATGCACAGGGCCACGGCCCAGCCGAGGATGGACGCGATGCCGACGGTGCCGAAGTAGTGGTAGAGCCTGGCGATCACTTGCGGTGCTTGCGCGTCTCTTCGAGGTAGTGGGTGAAGGCGTAGTAGACGAGGTTGATGCCCATCTGGAAGGCACCCTTGGCCATGTCGGGTCGGAGGCCCGAGTGGCCGGTCTTCCAGGCGTCGTTGATGTCACCGGGGTGGTAGAAGACGACCCAGCGCCCCTTGTGCTTGATGCCGAGCGCGCGCATGCCGCCGTGGTGCCACAGCGGCGGCGCGCCGTTGGGGAAGGCGTAGGGCATCTGGAAGAGCGGGTCGTCGTCGGCGATGACCACCAGCCGCTTGTCGGGGAAGAGTCGCCTGGCGAAGCCGCGGAAGCTGTGGTCCCAGCGCCGGCTGCCGCAGTCGGCCACGAGCATCCCGCCGTCGAGCAGGTAGTCGCGGAGGATCTCGAGGTCGTGCTGCGAGGCGCGGATGCCGGCCGAGCCGGTCATGTAGACGAAGGGCGGGGCGAAGCCCTTGTGGTACTTCCCCAGCAGCCGCACGGGGTGGCTCTCGGAGCGCCGGGCGACCTTGAAGCCGGTGAGGCGGCGGAACTCCTGGAGGAAGTTGACGTCGGCCCCTGTCCTGGCGTCCATGCCGTCGTCCCAGTCGCGGCCGTCGTACTCGAGGCGGATGAAGCGGATGGGCTCGTTGCCCACGCCCTCGGGCCACCCGCCCTGCTTGCCTCCGCCTGCGCCCATCTTGCCCGCGCGGGCGTTCGGGTCCGCCACGTAGGTGAGCTGGGTCATCTCCTCGACCTCTCTGAGGATGTTCGACTCGTCGAGATCGGGGACGTGGAAGTAGATCGCCGAATTGGGGTTCAGGATGAACCGCTTCTTTTTCTTCTTCTTCCGCTGGACCATCTGGACGACGGCGACCATGGGCCGTCCGCTGCCATGTGGCACGAGGTAGTTCTGGACGCAGCCGTAAAACTGGAGGAGCAGCGGCGTGACAATGAGCACGACGTGGGTGGTCGCGCTGGCGAGCAGGCTCTTGCGATAGCGGGGGTCGCGGCCGTGGGTGCGGAGGTTCTCGACGATGCGGTCGCCGACCAGCGGCTCGTCGGGGCAGGCCCCCGCGTAGACGGCGACGGCCATGCGCCGCCACGACGTCACGTGGACCGCGGCGACGATCAGCAGCGCGCACCCGGCCGGCCACAGGGCGCTCCAGCGCCAGGCCGCCACCGTCATCGCGTCGGGCAGCATGCCGCCCACCTCGAGCCCGCCCGCGCGGACGGCGCCCGTGACACGGAAGACGACGTAGAGGTAGAGCACGCCGAGGACGTAGGCGACCGCGTAGCTCTTGCGCAGGAACGCCAGCGACCAGCGCCGCCGCACGAGGCCCAGCAGGCTCGCGAGCACGAAGTCCATGGCGCAGATGGCGCACGCGACCGCGAACCCGCTCGCCAGGCCCCCGATGCCCGCCTCGACGAATGCCTCGCGGTACGCCCTGCCCCGGCCCATGAAGGCCTCGCACAGCCAGGGCGCCAGGATGGCGCAGCGCGCCACCACGCCCGCCAGCACGCCCAACGGCAGGCAGAGGACCGACGGCAGGAGCTTCTCTGGCCACGAGCGACGCATGCGTGCCGCCTAGCGGTTAGTCTCGTCGATCGAGATCCCGATGTCGTCGGGCTCTCGGGGGATGTCGTCCTTCTTGGCCTTCTCGGTGATCTGCTGGATGACGGGCGCGCCCTTGCGCTTCTCCATCTCCTGCTCTTGCGGCGTCCTGGCGGCCGCGGTGCCTGTCCCGGGCGCGGTCTGCGTGGTGGGCTGGGGCGTGCCCTTCGCGCCGTCGGCGGCCGTGCCCGGTGCGGCCTCGGTGGCCGGCGCCCGTGCACCGGCCTTGGCTGCGGCGAGCCGCTCCGCCTTGCGGCGCGCGGCGCCCTCGGGGTCGACCCAGCGGTCGCGGACGTAGGTCACCGACGTGGCCGCGACGAGGAGCAGGTGCGCCGCGATGGCCAGGAGCACCCACCGGGAGATCCTCGACCGCGAGAAGGTGACGGTGAGCTTGTCGGGCGAGAGCCGCTGGAACTCGGTGGGAGGCACGGCCACGAGGGGTCTCCTTACGGGCTGGGCTTCTTGTCGCCCTTCTCGCCGACGGCGATGACGATGCCGCCGGCGCGGGTGACGGCGTCGAGGACCGGCTCGAAGACGGAGCGGTCCACACCCCGATCGCATCGGAAGAGCACGCGGCGCGCGTCGGCGCTGGCGGCGTCGCGCAGCAGCTCGGCGAGCTCGGCCTCGAGGGCATCGGCGCTGTGCATCTTGATGCCCTGGAAGTAGATGGCACTGTCCTCGTCGATCAGGACGGCGAACTGGCTCTCGTCCACGGTCTCGATATCGAGCGAGACGGGCGGGGTGACCTTGATCCCCGCCTGCCGGGCGAAGTTGCTGCACAGCATGAAGAAGATGATGAGCAGGAAGGCGATGTCGCCCATAGAGACGATGGGGACGATGAAACTGGGGCGGCGCCGGCGCTTCCTCATCGTCAGCCCCCCTCCTCGCGGACAATGCAGATCGTGCCGCCGGCCTGGGTGACGGCGGCCATGACCTCGAAGTAGGTCTGGTAGCCCACTTTGCCGCTGGCCTCGAGCAGGACGATCTTGTCGTCGCCCGTGCGGTCGTGGAGCTTGAGGTCGCGGAGCTCGGCCTTGAGCCTCGCCAGGTCCACGGGCTGGTCGTTGAGCAGCACGCGGTCGTTGCGGAGCAGGATCGTCGTGGTCTTCTTGGGCGGCTGGTCCGACTTCTCGCCCTGCGGGAACTCGGTGAGGAAGCCTCGCGTCTGGGCGAGGGTGGCCGCGAGGATGAAGAAGATGATGAGCAGGAAGGCAATGTCGGAGAACGACGTGAGGGGCACGTCGTCCCACGAGAAGCGCCGCTTGCGCTGTGCCTTGGCCATGGGCGGATGCCTCGGTCTAGAGCCGCGCCATGTGGGTGGCGACGGCGTCGCGCAGCTCCAGGCTGGCTTCGCTGATCTCGAGCTGGATCTGCTGGGAGCTCGCGGTGAAGAAGTAGTAGGGGACCAGGGCGATCAGGGCGATGACAAGCCCCGAGGCGGTGGTGATGAGCGCCTCGGAGATGCCGGCCGCCACGCCGGCGCTCTCGACTCCCGCGGCCGACAGCTCGCCGAACGAGGCGATCATGCCCGTCACCGTGCCCGTCATGCCCAGGATCGGCGCGGCGCTGCCCACCGTCGAGAGGACGATGAGCCGCTTCTCGACCGCGCTCACGGCGTGCTCGGTGTAGTCGTCCATGACCTTCTCCATCCGGGTCATGATCGCGTCGGGGTCGGAGACGAGGCGCCGGTGCTTGGCGTAGGCCTGGAGGCCGGTGAGCAGGACGGCGGCGATCGGGCTCGGCGTGCCGGCGCACAGGACCCCTGCCTCCTCGACGCGGTCGTCGGCCACGAGCTCGAGCACCTGCGCGCGCAGCGCGCGGGTGTCGAGCTTGCTGTGCACGTAGAAGGCGTAGGCCCGGTCCGCGAGCACCGCCACGGCCAGCACGCTGCACACCACGAGCGGCAACATCAGGTACCCGCCCTTAACCAGAAGCTCCAGCATTCCGGGGTTCCTCGAAGTAGATCTGGGACAGCACCTGGTAGCCGCTGCGCGGCGGCACCCGCAGCCGGCGCACCCGCGCGCCGGGAGCCGGCGCGAGCACCAGCTCGCCCGTGACGGCGTTGTACACGCTCCCGCGCAGCGCCGCGAAGGGGATTCGCTCGACATAGGGGAACTTGCCGGCGGCGAGCAGCAGCAGCTCGCGGGCCAGCGCGAAGACCCATACGCGGCCCCCGCCGAGCCAGCCGCCCGTGTCGGCCCGGGCGCCCGTCCTCAGCACCAGGAAGACCGGCGCCTCGCCGAGGGCGTCGTCGGCCAGCGCGCGCGGGGCCTTGCCGAGCCGCTCGAGCGCCGCCTCGCGCACGAGCGGCGTGGTCGCGGCGACGGGCAGCTCGAGCTCGATCGGGGACCTCATCTCACGGCACACCAGCGCGAGGGGTCGCGGACTACTCGTCGGCCTCGGCGGCCTTCGCGAGCGCCTCTTCGCTCAGGCGGCCGCGGGCGAACTTCGCCCACTTGCTCGCGGGGTAGTCCCACGTCAGCTTCTTGAACACCCGGTACGCGTTGACGTAGTCCTGCTGCCGCATGTAGCAGTCGCCACACCAGTACATCGACTCGGCCACGAGGTCCTTGTCCATCTTGGGGTCCTGGACGATCCCCTGGAACGCCTCGGCGGCCTTCGGCAGGTCCTTGGCCTGCATGTAGCACTGGGCCGACAGCACGAGGGTCTTGCCTGCCAGCCTGTGGCTGGGGAAGCGGACGGCCAGGCGCCCGAAGACCTGCGCGGCCGTCCTGTACATGTCGATCGCCTGCATCTCGAGCTTCTCGCGCTCGACGGCGTTCTGCTCGGCCTCGGCCTTCTCGCGCTGGGCCTTGCCCTTGGTCAGGAAGTACTGGCCCAGGCGGGCGATGGTCTCGGCGACCAGCTCGTTGTCGGGGTAGCGGTACGACAGCTTGACGTACTCTTCGCAGGCCTGGTCGATCTGCCCCATCTTCTCGAACACCAGCGCCTTCTTGTACTGCGCCTTCGGCGCGTACGGGCTGTCGGGGTAGCTCGCCACGATGTCGGCGAAGCGGCCCACCGCCTCGGTGTAGAACCGCTTCTTCATCTCGTCGTTCTTGGCGTCGTTGGCGAACTCGAGGGCCAACTCGGCCTGGAGGTACTCCGCCTGCGCCCGCGCCTCGGTGTCGGGGTAGTCGCGGATCGCCTCCTCGAGCAGCTTCTTGCCCTGCGCGATCTCGCGCCGGGCAAGGCTCTCCTGGCCCAGCACGCGGTGCCGCTTCGCCATCTCGAAGTACGCCTCCGCGATGGTGAACTGCGTCTGCACCGCGATCGACGGGTCCTTGAACCGCTTGGTGAACGGCAGCACCACCCCGTCGCTGCCCTTGTGGACCACCACCTTCCGCGCGAGGCCGGCCTCGGCCCCCGGCCGCCTGTAGGTCGCCTCGATCCCGTCCCCGTACCGCACCGCCAGCGCCGTCGCATCGCCCGCATCGGCCGCTTCGCCCTTGTAGACGGCCAACACCGAGCCCTTGAACATGCCCGAGTGGCTGAACGTCTCGGTGAGCTTCAGAGCCTTGCTCGCCCCCGACGACGCCTCGACGGCGACCTCGATCTCGTCCTTCCCATCCGACGTGTCGCGGGTCGGGTCGATCACGCGCAGGTACGCGCTCTCGCCGACGTACAGCCCGGCCACCGGCTCGCGGAACCGCCGGTCCATCACGTCGAAGAACGCGTCGGCGCCGAGGCTCACGCGGCGGGTCACCCACTGTGTGTTGCCCTCCTCGTCGGTGAACTGGAAGCCGACGAGGATCTCGTCGTCGCCCCGGATCGCCAGCGCCGGAGCCGGGCCCTTGTCCTCGGGCTCCTCGACGGCGAGCGACTTCTCGGGCACGGGCGCCAGCGCCACGGGCACCGAGAAGGTGAACCGGCCGTCGTCGAGCGCGTCGCCGGCGAAGGGGTTGCCGCGCACGAGCACGCCATCGTAGCCTGGCGGGGCCGCCACGGACGGGACGTTGCTCGGGCGGGACGCGAGCTTGAGCGTCCCGGGCACCTGGATATCGAAGGGCTCGGCCGCCGGCTTGCCGAGCGCCTTGCGGCCTGAGGCGGTCTGCACGAAGATCGCGGCAGCGCTCTCGGGCGACTGGGCGATGAAGGGGAAGAGCACCTCGACGAGCAGCGGCCCGTGGATGAGCACGGGGGTCGGGCCTTCGGGCTCGGGCGCCTCGGGCCACGAGGCGACCATGGTGCGGGTGGCGGGCACGACCTCATCGGTCCTCGCGCCTTGGGCCTCCTGGTCGTCAGGCGTCGGGGCGTCGGCGATGGGCTGCGACTCCACGCGGTAGACGCGGACCTGGGGCGGCTCGTACCACGTCTGCTCGACCGCGCAGGACCGGTTCCAGGGGATCCCGGGGTCGGTGTTCTCGCGGTCGACGTAGACGAGGATCACATCGTCGCCCTCGACGACCTGGATCTCGCTCTCGCGCTTGGGGTCGGTCGCCACGGGGAACACGCCTCCGACGAAGATGCCCGAGTGCTCGGCGGTCTCGAGAGCCGGGAACTCGATGGGCTTGCCCTCGCTGGCCCGCGCGGCGAACTTCACGGTGTCCTGCTTGTCGCTGACGTCGCAGTCGGGGTCGCTGACGAAGACGTTGATCTTGTCGCCCGGCTTGAAGCGCCGCATCGGGATGTAGCGCGGCACGCGGTTGCCCGCCCCGTCCGTCGTGTAGTCGACGAAGCAGGCGCTGACCGTCGCGTTGCTGAACGTGGCGGTCAGGAACGCCTCGTGGTGCTCCTTGCCCTGGGTGACGACGCTGGGGTCGTCGTAGCTGACCGTGATGCGGTCGCCGGGGATGATCTCGAGCTCCTGGTTGTTGCGCAGCTCCATGAAGTCCGAGTCGATGGGCAGGATCGCGGTGCCCTTGCTGTCGGCCAGCGCGATCCTGCTGATGGCCGGCGCATCGGTCTCGAAGTCCATCAGGAGCAGCCGCACCACCCGCGCACGCGCCCCCTCGGGGAAGGTGACGTCGAACTTGCCGCCCTCGGCACTCGCCACCACCTTCGCCGGCTTGCGGTACACGCCCGCGTGGATCTGCGGGTGCTTGGCGGGGTCGAACATCTCGCTCGGGCAGGCGGTCGTGAAGGGCGGCTCGTCGGTGTCCATCCGCACGGTGTAGTCGAGGGCGGCCCTGCGGGTCGTGGCCGCGTAGAGGTCGATGCGGTGCACGCCCTTGGCGAGCGAGCGGCGGACCTTCAGCGGCGAGGCGCCGCCCTCGCCGTCGATGGCCAGCAGGTAGACCCTCTGGGGCCGCTTGCCGCGCCTCGGCTCCTTCGCCAGGCCCTTCGCCGCGACCTCGAAGGTGCGCATGCGGCGCACGGGCTGGTGGAACGCGGCGTAGTGGTGGACGATGTACCAGCTTCCCTCGCGCTCGCCGGCGAGGCCCATCTTGTCGCCATGGCCCTTCACGTCGTACTGGAGGCGCTCTGCAAGCGCGGCGGTCTCGAGGACGAACTTGGGCGCGCCGTCGCGGACGTGGCCCTCGTGGAGGTAGTCGCGGAAGGTGGCGAGGTCGCCTGGGGCCCGGTTCTGCTTGCCGTAGCGGACGATCTCGATCCTCGGCGAGCCGTCCCAGGGCTTGAGAGTCTCGGGCCAGCTTGCGACGGTCGCGAAGTCGCGGGCGTTGAGCGAGGTCTGCACGAGGAAGCGCTTGAGCTTCCGGCCTGGCACGTCGGCCGTCACGGTCATCCTGCCGAGCGGCACGTTGTCGTTGAGGTCGATGCCGAAGGTCTTGGGCCGCTGGTTGTCGGGCAGGGCGACCCAGGCAGGGTAGTCCTTCTTCGAGATGACGAAGTTGGGCTCCTTGCCGTCGTCGGAGTCGGAGGCGAAGGCCACGGCCCGGCCCGACGCGGTCTGGACCGCGCCCTCGAAGACGCCGCTGTGGGTGCCGCTCTCGGCGAGGGTGAAGGCGTCGATGACGTCGCCGCTCGACGTAGCGAGGCGGATGGTGAGCTTGTCGGTGCCCGGCGTGTCGCCGCGGTCGGGGTCCACGACGCGGACGTGGAGCCTGTTGCCCGGCTTGAGCTGGTCCTCGCGCCGCACGGTGCTGAGGGCTACCCGGGCCTGCTCCTCCGTCTGGCCGAGGCGCCGTCGGATGAGCCGGTCGAGGGCGCGCGCCTCCCGCTCCTCGGTGCTGAGGATCCTGCCCGACGAGACCAGCAGCTCGGCGTCGGTCGTCACGCGGAGCGTCTCCGGCGCGCTGAGCGCGATCTTGTGCTCCTTCTTGAACCGCTCCGAGAAGTCGTAGTGCACGATGTCGCCGCCGAGCACCTGGAGCGTGCGGTCGCCCTTGGCCGCGGGCGCCAGCTCGGTGGGCAGGTTGCCGCGAAACTTCGTCTTGGAGTCGCCGAAGGGCATGAGGCTGAAGAGCTCCTCGTCGCCCGACTCGGCCCAGGCGCGGATCTCGATGTCGGTCGAGGCGCCGACGACCGCCAGGTTGCGGTCATCGAGGCTCACCTTGAGCGGCTTGCCGGGCACGAGGAAGCGCCGCCGGGTCACCGTGCCGATCTGGATCTCCGTCGGCTCCTCGAGCTTCCGCATCTTCACCTTCACCTTCGCCTCGAGGATCCTGGCGTTGGCGTGGTCGGGGGCGCGCGCCAGCACCTGCTCGAGGTGGTCGAGCGCCTCGCGGTACTCCTCCTGGTCGAACCGCACGAGCGCGAGCCCGTAGTAGCTCTCGGCCTGGAGGTAGGGGTTCTTGCTCCGCGAGAGCTTCTCGAGCCGCTGCCCGGCCTGGTCGAGCCGGCCCGTCAGGCGGTCCACCTCGGCCACCTGCAACTCGGCGTCGCTCCGGGCGCGGGTGCCCTTGAACTCCTCGGCGGCGGCGATGCGCTCGAAGAGCGCGCGGGCGCGCGGGAACTCCTTCCTCGCCAGCGCGATGTTGGCGTAGGACAGGAGCAGGCGGGCGCGCAGCTCGGGCGGGAAGCCGTCGGTCACGGCGTCGAACCACTGGATCATGCTCCGCGCCAGGGCCTCGGCCTCGTCGAACTCGCGCATCTCGGCGTGCTTGTCGATGAGCCAGATGCAGAAGGCGGGGTCCAGCTCCTTGACCATCCTGGCGAGGAGCTGCTGGCGGGCGCGGTAGAGCTCCCAGGCGCTCTGGAGCCGGCCGCCGAGGTAGGCGGCCTGGGCCGCGTAGATCGGGTAGCGGCGGTCGTCGCGCTTGACGGGGATGATGCCGCCGATGCTCGACAGGCTCTTCGACCGCACGGCCACGAGGCTGCTGCGAGCGTCGTCGGGCAGACCGGCCGCCACCATGGCCAGCCCCTCGGAGCTGCACACCAGCGCCAGGTCGTGCTCCTCGCGGCCCGCCAGGTCCACGGCGAGCCGGGTCAGCCTGCGCTGGAGGTCCGTGCTGCGCGTGTCGAGCGCGATCTTCCAGAAGTGCGGCAGCAGGCGGTAGAGCTCCGTCGGCCGCCCCTGTGCGACCAGGCCATCGACGGCCACCTCGACGAGGGTGTCGAAGTGCCAGCGGCTCGGCCACCTGGCGGGCGTGCAGTCGGGGAAGATGCCGACGAGCACGTCGAGCTCGTCCTTCGAGAGCTCCGTGCGCTTGCCCAGCTTCTCGAGCTGGCCGAGGTAGGGCGGCGGCAGGCGGACGGGGGCCTTGCGGACCTGGTCGAGGTAGGCGGCGAGGCGCTTGAAGAACGCCTGGCGGCCCTGGGGGGTCGAGGCGTCGGCCTGGGTGCTGAAGTAGGCGCGCCCCATGGCGAACGTGTCGAAGCGGGTCTTCCCGTAGGCCTTCTCCGCGGCGGCGCTGAGCGCGTCGCGAGCCGCCTGGTCGGCCGTCAGGGCGCGCGTCTGCCAGTTCCAGAAGTCGCTCCGAGCGTAGACCACCTTCTCGCCGTTGTAGTCGAGGGGCAGCTTGTGGTACCGCTGGAGCACCGCGGCGGCGGCGGCGGCTACCTTCTTGTCCCGGTCCACCCCGTAGTCCCAGTACTTCCAGTCGAGGTAGCCCGTCTGCTTGGCCTCCTCGATGAACATGTCGTCGAAGTAGCTATGGACCGGGTACGTGGCGGCGAGGCCTGGGAACTGGTCGCGGACGAGCCGCATGTAGCTGACCGTGGCGCTCGGAATGCCGCGCTCGGGGCGGTAGCCGGTCTTGTGGAATGCCCTGGTCTCGATGATCTTCGCCATCACGGCTTCGCCGCGCTGGGGCTCGCGCCAGCGATCGCCGCTGCGTGTGGCGCGGAACCACTCGAAGAGCGTGGGCGAGAAGCGCCCCTTGGCCAGCCGCGCGAGCAGGGCCTGCTCGTAGAGGGCGTTGAGCCTCAGCGTGCGCTCCCGCGCGTGCCTCGGCGTCCGCCCCCGGCCCCGCTTCCAGCTCAACACCGTCTCGCACACGAGGCGGGCGCGCGCGTCGGGCTCACCGTCGCCGAGCCGCGCAAGTTCCTCCTTCACGACCTCGACCTGGAAGTCGATCGTGTCGAAGCGCTCGAGGCGATTGCCAAGGATGTACTCGAGGACCGCGCGGCCGAAGGGCGTCTTCTTCGCCGCGTAGTCCCTCACCATCGGGTAGAGGACGCGCGCCTGCTTGACGAACTCGCCGCCGTCCCGACCGAGCTCGGCCACCATGGCCAGGGCGAAGGCGCGGCACAGCGGGTTGGGCGCCTTGGCGGGATCGGCGGCGCCGGCGTCCATGGCGCGCCTGAAGGCCCCCTCGAGCGGCGCGATCTGCTTCGCGACATCGGGCTGGATCTTGGGCTGCTTCTGCCGCAGCTCCCTGCGGACCCAGCTCGCCCAGTTGCGGAGCCGGTTGTGGGCCTGGCCGAAGATCTCCTTGCGGTGCCGCGGCTCGTAGGGGACCCACTCGAGCGCGCGGAGGTGGTCGGCCATCTTCGCCTTGTCGTCGCCGACGACGTCCCAGGCGGCCTCGATCCAGGCGCGCGCCGCGCGCGGGTCGATGGCGGCGGGCGTCTTCGCGAGGTGCTCGACGCCGTAGTGGACGAGTGCGCGGCGGTAGTCGGCGTCGGGCGGCTTCTTGCCGGCCTTCTCGCCGAGGGCGCGTGTCGCGGGCCACATCACGCCGCTGAGCAGGGCGTAGGGGGCGTCGAAGTCGAGGTGCCAGGCGTCGTTGGCGACGAGGTGGTCCATGCACCGGGCGAGGTCGTCGCTCGCGGCCATCGCGCAGATGGCCGCCGCGTCGCGCGACGGGACGCCCTTGAGGAACGCGGCCTGCTTCCCGTAGAGGTCGCGCGAGTCGGGCCGGGTGACGAACGGCAGGTGGCGGACGTCCTCGCATCGGCGGAAGAGCGGTGCGTGCCTCGCGCCCAGGTCGGCCCACTGCTCGCGGGTGGCCAGGCGCCGGGCCACGTTGTCGCCGCCGCCCACGTTCCAGCCGAGGATCGCCTCGCGCTCGCGGTCGTTGAGCTTGCCGAAGGCCTGCGTGAAGAAGCGCCGCTTCGGGCCCGCCTGGCGCGACCACGCCGCGTCGTCGAAACGGTCGCCGGCGCCGCCGTCGGTGAGGACCCACACGATGTCGCGGAGGGTCCCCGCAGTGGGGTAGGCGTCGAGGTAGGCCTGGGCCGCGGCCACCACGGAGCCGTAGGCGGCGTCGAGCGCCTCGGCGTCCTTGCCCGCCGAGCCCGCCTTGAACGCCAGGTTCGCCACGCACAGCCTGTACTTGAGCGTCCGCCGCCCGGCCTCGCGCACCAGCGGCACCAGCTTGCGGCAGTGGGGCAGCGCCGCGAAGTGCTCCTTGCGCCCCCGCGCGACCTCGCTCATCAGCCAGTCGAGGTACTCCCAGAAGTAGAGCCGCTCCTGCTCCAGCGGCAGCTTCTGCACGAAGGCGAGGCGGAGGGCCTTGGCCATGGCCGCGCAGTCGTTCCGCCTCCGCGCCTGCTCGAGAAACCAGGAGTCAAACTTCCTGGCACCGTTGGTGCCCCGGAACTTGTGGGCGTGGGCGGCGAGGAACTGGTAGGCGTCGTCGTCGGCGCGGAGGTAGTCGATGAGGATGCGGTAGAGGGTGGCGGCAGAGGCCGTGGCCCTGGGCGAGTCGGGTGCGGCGGCGAGGGTCGCCTTGTAGCGTGCGGCGGCCGTGCGGAAGTCGCCGGCCAGCAGGGCGTTGTGGGCGCCAAGGCGGAGCAGCTCGGGCGAGGCGTTGAAGTGGTGGGCGAGATGGCTCTTGACGACGAGGGCGACGGCGTGGCACCGCCGCTGTTGGGCTGCCAGGGTGAGGAGCTCCTGGATGTCCTTCTCGGCGGCTCGTCGTGGGTCGGCCTGGACCTTGCGGAGGAGCTGGTCGAAGGGGTCGGGCTCCGGGGCGGGTGGCTGGCCGGCGAGGGTGGCGGCGCACAGGACCGCGGCGAGCGAGGCGACGGCTGCTTTCGGCGCGTTCATTGGCTTCCTCTTCGGCTGAGGGTCGCGCGGGTCTGGGCTGAGGCGGCCTCTAGCGATTGCTGGCATCCTTCTTCTCCGCGGGCTTCTCTGCGGGTTCGCCGAGCTTGGCCTGGATTTGGGCAAGGGCCTTCTTGGCCTGGGGCGCGTGGGTGCTCGCGGGGTACTCGAGGAGCAGTTGCGTGCACCGGTCGTGCGCCGCCTGGTAGTCGCCCGTGCGGTAGGCGACGAGGACCCACTTGAGGAGCATGCTGTCGAGGAAGTTGGCGTCCGGGTAGTCCTGGAAGACCTGCTCGAGGAGGTCCTCGGCGCGGGCGAAGTCGCGGGTCTTGACGTGGTAGTCGATGAGCTTGGCGAGGGCGTTGCCGGCGAACTGGCTCTCGGGGTAGCGGTCGGCGCAGAGCTTGTATTGCTGGATGGCGGCCTCGGGCGCATCGGGGCGCTGGGCCTCGATGGCAGCGGCGATGAGGAACTGGGCTTCGGGCTTGGCCTGCGAGACGGCGAGCCTGAGGACCGCGCGGAAGACCTTCATCGCCTCCCGGAACTCCTTGTTCTCGAGGTGGATCCTGCCGATGCCCATGAGGGCTTCGTCCACGAAGGGGCTGTCGGGGTAGAGGCGGTTGAAGAGTCGGCAGGTGGCGATGGCCCTGGCGAAGTCGCCCTGGACCATGTAGAGCTCCCACTTGAGCTTGAAGGCCTGCTCGCGCAGGGACGACGGGATGGGGGTCCGGAGTCGGACGACGGCGTCCACGCGCCCGAGGCCCTCGTCGGCCTTCTGCTTGGCGCCCTTGCGGAGTCCCATGCTCTGGAAGATGCGGGCGAGCTCGAGGAACGCGGTGGCCTCGACGAGCAGCTTCTTCGAGCGAAGGACGGCGTCGGGCACGACGTTCTGGGTGGCTCGCGGCCTGCCGTCGATCTCGCCGATGACGGTGGTGGCCGCGGTGACCTGACGGGGGGCTCTGCCGCCGATGTGGAGCTCGTCCACGTAGACGGCGAGGATCTGGTCGTTGAGCGCGCAGGCGAGCACCGCGTCGGTCTTGTCCACGGCGCGGCCCTCGCGGACGCCCTCGATGCGCACGCTGCCGCCGAAGCGACCGCTGTGCACGGGCGCGTCGCCCAGCTCGGCGAGCTTCAGGGTCACCTCGTCGCGGACCCTGTACCGCTCCTCCTCCTCGCGGAACTCGACCGCCGCGGCGAGCCCCTCCACCGTCGCGGCTTCGTCCTCGGCCTCCTTGTAGCGCGACTGGACCTTCACGACCACCGTGTCGCGCTCCGGCCCGGCATCCTGATCGACATCGTGGAGCAGGGCGGAGAGCGGCTGGCCGAGGAAGGCGGCGGCGGCCTTCGCCTCGAAGGTGCCGAGGGTGAAGCGCAGCGACGCGGTCGAGACGACCTGGACGGCCTTGGCCCTCGGCACGTCCTTCTCGCCCTCCTTGGAGTTGCCGTCGAGGTAGGTGGTGGTGATCTCGTCGCCGCCCACGACCTGGAGCACCGGGTCCCCCGCCTTGGCGGGGCCGACGGCGGTCGCGACCGAGGCGATGAAGAGGCCCTGCCCGCCCGCGAGGGGGATGCAGGGCAGCGTCTCCTTGTCGCCGCTCCTCGTCGCGACGGCGACCTCGGCCGCCTTGCCAAGCCGAAGCAGGACAGGCAGGTCGGCGTCCTCGACCTTGACGTAGAAGCGGCGGCCAGCCTCGGCGTACTGCACCGTCGGGCTGTTGGGGTCCACGAAGGTGCCCACGAGGCTCAGCGCCTTGATCGCCTTGCTCCAGTTCCCCTGCATGAAGTGGCACATGCCGATGAAATAGAAGCTCTGGTTGGCCCAGACGGTGTTGGGGTAGTGGTTGGTGATCTTGCGGAGGATGGGGAAGGCGGCGGCATACTGCCGCGTCTGGTAGTGGGCGACGCCGGTGAGGTAGAGGCCCTCGAGGTAGACCTCCTTGCCCCTGCCGGCGAGCGGCTTGTCCTGGCGCGCCAGCGCGTTGAGGTGGCGGAGGGCGTGGATGGCGCGCGCGTGGTCGCGCGCGTCGAGGTAGTGCCTGCCCAGGGCGAGGCAGGCCTCGAAGCGCACGAAGCTCTTGGGGTACTGCTCGATCACCGTTTCGAGCATGGTGACGGCGCGCTCGTGCTCGCCGCCGGCGAGCAGGTCGATCGCGCGCTTGAGGAGTCGGCGCGCGGCGAACTCCTGCTCGGGGGCCTTCGCCTCGCGCCGAGCGGTCGAGCCCGCGGGCGCGAGCGCGGCGAGCGACAGGCTGAGTGCGAACAGGCCGTGGACGATGTTATTCCGCATCGACACCTCCGCCGATCTTGATGCCCAGGCGCTCCAGTTCCTGGTGCGCGGTGCTGGACTGGCCACTCTCGGGGTATTTCTTGAGCACGGCCCTGAAGGCGGCGACGCACAGCTTCTGCTTGCCGGCGCTCTTGTAGAGCCTGGCAATGCGCAGCGCCGCCTCGGGCGCGTGGTCCTTGAAGAAGGCTTCGACCTCGCGAAGCTGCACGACCGCCTGCTCGAGCCTGCCGAGCTTCGCGTAGCACTCGGCGATGCCCCAGAGGTTCCCGGGCGGGCAGTCGGCCTGCTGGTAGGCCGCGATGGCTGGGCGGTACTGCTTCGACCAGTGGAGGAGCTGGGCCTTCTTGAGGAGCGCCTCCTGGGCGAACCGCGGGACCGCCGCGACCCGGTCGGCCTGCGGCACGCCCTTCTTGGCGTCCCTCGTCCAGTGGTAGTAGCGCAGCAGCTCCGCCTCACCGAGCTCCTTGTCCTCGAAGGTCGCGCACACGTCCCGGACCAGCAGGCCGTCCTTGCGGTAGAGGTAGTGGGCCAGGCTGGCCCTCTCGCGGTCCGGCATCTCGGCGAGGCGGATCTTGCCGAACGCGTTCTTCCCCATCGCCTCGTTGCCCGCCTCGTCGAACAGCGCGGCCATGAGGTCTCGGATCTGCCGGTTGGTCATCTTCTCGAAGCGCAGCTTGTTGTAGTAGTCCATCATCTTGGGCTTGTGGCGCGCGTACAGGCGCACCCACCGCACGATCCGATCGTGGTCGCCAGGCTTCTGGTAGCGCTCGAACTGGCGGTCGAGCCGCTGCATCCACTTCACGCTGTCCCGCTCGTACACCCGCCGGAAGCCGGCGAGGGTCACCTGGTAGTCGTCCCAGTCGGGGAGCCTGCCGTCGAGCCGCTCCGCCCAGTAGCGGTAGTAGCGGTCGCGCAGCTCGCTCTGCACGTCCTCGAACGTGCCGTGCCTGCGCACGCGGTCCATCACGGTGCCCCAGTAGCGCCGGCTCTTCGCGAGGTCCTCGTCGACCTTGTGGCGGCCCCACTCGAAGGCGCCGACCTTCTGGTAGAATGCCCTGAGCTTGGGCTCGTCGGGCGCGGCGCGGACGTAGTATGCGACGACCTTCTCGATGGCCTGGCGCGCGGCCTGCTCGTTGGCGCGGCGGAAGTCCACGGCCACTTGCATGTGGTAGGCGACCGCCTTCTCGGCGTGGCCCTCCTTGGCGAGATGGTCGGCGAGGCGGTTGATGGCCGTCGCGGCGAGGAAGTGCTTGCTGTAGTCCACGTCCTCGGCCATCTTCGCCCAGGCCTTCATGGCCTTCTCTTCGTCGCCGTTCTCCCAGTGGCACTCGCCGATGTAGTAGAGGGCCGCTCCCGCGAACTTCACGGCGTTGGGGAAGTAGTCGAGCACCTCGTTGTATTCCTTGACCGCCTCGAAGCGCTTCTCGGCAAGCTGGAGGCAGCGCGCCTTCCGCAGCAGGGCGTAGGCGATGGCCTTGGAGCGGGGGAATTCGAGCAGGAAGGTGTCGTACTCGGCGGCCGCGCGCTTGTGGTCCTTCGCGACGAAGACCTTGTCGGCCTTCGCCAGCGTGTGCCCCTCGAACGTGTCGAGGCGCTTGAACTCGTCGCTCGACAGCTCCACCTCGCGCGACCCGTCGGCCATCGCCGACGCCGCGACGCTCAGCGCGAACAGGGCGGCCAGCCGCCGCCCTGCTGCCGACCTGGCCCGGTACCCTACCATCGGCCCTCCGCGGTCACCGTTACTCGCACTCGCCCCGGCGTACCAGACACTCCGAAGCGCGCCTGCCATCATACCGTTTCCCACGTGCGCGTCAAGCCGTCGCGGCGTGCAAACCGCCGTCGCCCGCCGGCGGCCTTGACGCGCACGCCGCCAATGGCCTATGCTGATCGCTGCCGCTCGGCTCCGGACGACGCTTGTGGAGCTCCGTCATGGTGGACCGCCCTCGTGCCTGGCTCGTGTCCATCGTGGCGGCGTCGTGCTGCCGGGCTGGCCTTCCGGCGGAGACGCCGAAGCGGGTCGCAGCCTTCCGCCTCCGCACCGCTGCCGACGATGATCTGGGGGACGTGGCCTTCGGCTACCGCCGGCCTGCGAAAGGTCTGCACGGCAGCGTCTTCGGCTTCTCAGGCAGGATGCTCTTCTGGGGCACCGTCGCCCGGCTCGACGGGGCGACCGCGTCGCCATCGTCGGCGCCAAGCTCCCCGCGCCGGCGCCGAGCGTCCCTGGCAAGCAGGGCGCGCCCCGCGGCCAGGCCGATGGCTACGTGATGGTCATCGACGCACCGTAGCGACGGGGCGCGCGCACGAGGCAGCCATGTACGAACCGATCTGGCAGGCCGTGGCCGGCGAGCTGTCGGGCGAGGGCGCGCGCGACCTCGCCGCCCGCATCTGGCAGCACGCGCGGTGGAACTCGTTCGACCGCATGCGGGACACGGCCGCCGAGGCCGCCGCCATCCTCCGCGAGATCGGCCTCGAGGCCGTCGAGGTGCTCGACTACCCGGCCGACGGCGTCACGGCCTACGGCGGCTGGGTGATGCCCCACGCGTGGGACGCCGAGGAGGCGACGCTCGAGATCGTCGAGCCCAAGGTCGCCGAGCCCCGCCTCGCGTGCTACAGCGACTGCCCGCAGAACCTGATGATGTACTCGGCGCCCACGCCGCCCGGCGGCCTCGTGGCCGAGCTGGTCGCCGTCGAGGATGCCGCGAAGCCCGCGGCGTACGAGCGTGCGGACGTCGGCGGGAAGATCGTCCTCGCCGGCGCCCTGGGGCTGGACTTCGGGCTCGCGGCCTTCGAGGCGGGCGCCGTCGGCCTCGTCTCCGATGCGATGCCGCTCGCAGGGTCGGCACACGACAAGGGCAGCGGCCACTTCGAGCGCGCGGTCACCTGGCACAACTACTCCGTCCCACCGTGGCGGACCGACTGCAAGGGCTTCGGCTTCTCCCTCTCGCCCGCCGACGGCCGCCGCCTGCGCGACTTGCTCGCCACGCACCCCCGCGTGACGGTCCGCGCCGTCGTCAGCACGCGGCTCTACGACGGCGTGCTTCCAGCCGTCACGGGCCTGCTGCCGGGCGAGACGGCCGAGGAGATCGCGCTCACGGGCCACCTGTTCGAGCCAGGCGCCAACGACAACGCCTCGGGCTGCGCCCTCGGGCTCGAGGTCCTGCGGGCGATCAAGGCATTGCGCGACGGCGGCAAGCTGCCGCCGCTGCGCCGCGGCATCCGCCCCGTCTACACGTTCGAGGTGCGCGGCTACCAGGCCTTCCTCGCCACCTGGCCCCACCTGCGCCGACTCCTCGCCGGCATCAATCTCGATATGGTCGGCAACGACCTCAGCGACATGCGGGCGCACGCGAACCTCGTGCTCAACTGGCCCGCCCTCCCCGCCTTCACCGACGCCCTCGCGCTCGAGCTCATGCACCGCCTCGGCCGCGACGACCCGCTCTTCCGCTTCCGCATCCACCCCATGGGCCTGGTCGACAACCTGTTCGGCGAGCCCGCCGTCGGCGCGCCCATGTGCGTCCTCGGCAACTGGCGCGACGCCACCTACCACACCTCGCTCGACCGCATCGAGACGCTCTCGCCGACGGCGATGGCCCGCTTCGGCCGCGTCGCGGCCACCTACTGCGCCTTCCTCGCGACGGCCGGCTTCCCCGAGGCCGTCTGGCTCGCCGACCTGGTCGCCCGCCACGGCGAGCACGAGATCCTCGATGCCCGCAGCGACCGCATCCGCCACGCCGCGCGCAAGAACGCCGCCCGCCTCCGTTCGGTCCGCCGACTCGTCCGCGGCCCCAGCGTCACGCCGACCCCCGCCGGCCTCGCCGACGCCGGCGACTGGCTCTGCCCCTGGTCGCACCTGTTCCGCGACGAGGAGCTCGACCGGCACGCGGCGAAGCTGGCCGAGCGGCTCGACGGCCTCGCAGCCAGGAAGCTCGACGACCGCACCTCCGACGCCCGCTACGCCGAGCGCGTCGGCGGCGACGCGGTGCACCCGCGCCGGCCCGCCCCGGCCGAGGCGCCGGATCAAGAGCGGGCGCGCGCCCAGCGGCTCGTGCCGCGCCGCGAGTTCAGGGGGGCGCTGTGCTTCGAGTCGCTCGATGCCGTAGGGCGGCGCGAGCTGGCCGAGCGGACCGGCCTGCGCGTCGGCTGGGGCGCGCCCGGCTGGCTCCAGCTCGCCCTGTTCCTGAGCAACGGGAAGCGGACGGCGTGGGACATCTGGCAGTGGGTCGGCAGGGAGACGGCGTCGCCGCCGCTCGGCAGGTTCTGCGACACCGTCGGGTTCCTGGCCGACCGCGGCTTCGTCCGCCTGCGGCCTGTCCTGACCCGGGGGGACTACCTGTCGGCCCTGCGAGCTGTCGGCCTGCCGACGGGCGCCGTCGCCATGGTGCATTCGTCGCTCAGCCGGTTCGGCTACGTCCAGGGCGGAGCGGAGACGGTGATCGAGGCGCTGCTCGAGGCGCTCGGGCCGGCGGGCACGCTGGCGATGCCGGGCTTGAGCTGCTCGTGGGTCGGGCGCCCGCCCTACGACCCCGCGACGACGCCCGTGCGGGTCGGCGCGATCCCCGACGCGTTCCGCCAGCGGGCCGGGGTGCTCCGCAGCGCCCATCCGACGCACTCGGTGCTGGCGCTCGGGCCGATGGCCGAACGCATCGTCCGCGACCATACACCCGACCGCCCGGTCTTCTGCGCCGAGGGCGCCTTCGGCCAGCTCTATGAGCTCGAAGCCTGGGTCCTGATGCTCTGCCCGCTCAATGCCAACACGATCCTGCACATGGCCGAGGAGCGCGCCGGCCTGCTCCTGACCGATCTCGTCGGCCACGTCGCCCACGGCGACGAACGCCGCGAGGTGACCGTCGTCCACGCGCCCTGGCACGCCAACTTCGGCCGCCACTACGAGGTCCTGCGCGAGCGCGGCCTGCTCCGTGAGGCGCCCCTCGGCGAGAGCACCCTCTGCCTGATGCGTGCCCGCGACGCCGTCGATGCCGCGCTGGAGAACCTGCGCGAGGACCCGACCCTGGCGATGGGGAGGGACTGCGAGTGCGAGTTCTGCCACAACCTTCGCGCGAAGGGGATGGCGCCGTGAGACTGCGGGACGGGCTTGTCGTCCTGGTCGTGGCCCTCGGCATCTGCGGCGGCGCGTCGGCGAGCGCCGTGGACGAGCGGGCAGGCGCCCTGCTGCGCAGGGCGGGCGTGGACGCTGGCCTGTGCGTGCACGTCGGCTGCCGGGATGGCGCGCTGACGGCGGCCCTGGCGCGCAGCAGCAAGCTCCTCGTGCATGGCCTCGCCGCCGACCGCGACGAGCTGGCACCGGCACGTCGGACCATCGAGCGCCTCGGGCTGTACGGCCAGGCGTCGGTGGACCACGCGCCTCTCACCTCGCTGCCCTACGCCGACGACCTCGTCGATCTGATCGTCGCCGATGACCTGCCCAGCCTGCTGAAGGCAGGACTGGCCCTCAGCGAGGTCCGAAGGGTCCTCCGTCCGCACGGCGTGGCCTTGATCGGCCAGGCGGAGTCGCCAGCCGCACAGCCGCGCCTCACGGAGGCCGCATTGCGGCGCCTGCTCGATGGCCTCGAGGCAGACGCGATCGAGACGGTGACGGAGCACGGGCTCTGGGCGAAGTACCGCAAGCCCCGCCCGAGCGAGACCGACGCCTGGACACACCGCACCCACGACGCCAGCGGCAACTGCGTGTCGCGCGACACGGCCATCGGACCGCTCGAGAGCGTCCGCTGGATCGCAGGCCCGCTCTGGCCCATGGGCACCTACTACCAGGTGAGCAACGGCGGCAGCGTGGCGGCCGGCGACCGCGTATTCCACGCGACGATCAACGTGGTCGAGAACGTGCCCAGGACGCCGCAGGAGCGAAACGACTCCTGGTTCCTGACGGCGCGGAACGCCCACAACGGCCTCCTGCTGTGGGCGCGTCCCATCGGGCTGAAGATGGCGCGCGACGGCCAGGAGTTTGGCAACTACCTGGTCGCGACGCCCGAGCGGGTCTACGCGCTGCTCGGCGACCGGTTCGTCGAGCTCGAGGCCGCGACGGGGAGGACGGTGAGAGTGCTCGCCAGCGGCGTCCCGCCCGGCGGCAGGGCCATCCTGCACGGGAGCCTGCTCGTGCTGGCCGCAGGGCAGGCCCTGCGCGCCTTCGACCCCGAGAGCGGGTCCCAGAAGTGGCGGCAGACCGCGAACGCGACCGACCTGGTCGCCGACGGCGACCGCCTGCTCCTCGCGACCGCCGCGAGAAAGCACCTGGCGTGTCTCGACCTGGCCACGGGCACCGAGCGCTGGCGCGCCGACATCGCGAGCTACCCCGCACGCAAGAAGCAGCTTCTGTTCGCCGGCGCCGGCGTCGCGGTCGTGGTGTGGGAGCGCAACTGGCAGAAGGGCGAGAACGGCATCGCCGCACACTCCCTCCAGGACGGCCGGCTGCTCTGGAAGCAGGACTACCAGGCCTCGCGGGCGACGTGGGCCGATACCGCGTGGCTGGTCGGTGGCCTCGTGTGGCACAGGGTCGGGAAGGCGGGCCTGCTGGCTCGCGACCCGGCCACGGGCGAGGAGACGCGCCGCATCACCATGCAGGGCGGCTACTGCGGCGGCTGTGTCCGCGACATCGCGACGGAGCGATACCTGATCAGCACCAGGCCGCCGAACTTCATCGAGTGGCAGGACGGCAGCGCCCACGGCTTCCGCGCGGGCCGCCACGGATGCCGTGCGGGGGTGATCGTGGCGAACGGCTTGCTCTACAGCCAGCCGCACGGCTGCAAGTGCGTCCGCGAGGCGCTGCGCGGCTTCATCGCATTCGCCCCCGCCAGCCCGCCCGGCCAGAGCCCTCGCGCCCCATTGGAGGCCGGCTCCGCCTCAGGTCAGAGGCCCGCTGCCGAGGCCCCGCCGACGGACTGGCCGACCTTCCGTCACGACGCGCGCCGGACAGGAGGCACGACGGCCCCCGTGCCCGCGAGGCTGGCGCTGCTGTGGGAGGCGCGCCCCGGCCGCCAGCAGCCACCGCCTCCGCCGCTGGCCGACGAATGGCTCGCCAACCCGCTCGGCGGCGACCCGCTGACCGCGCCCACGGCGACTGACCGCGTCGTGCTCGCGGGCGTCGTCGATGCCCACTGCGTTGTCGCGCTGGACGCGGCGACTGGGCGCGAGCGATGGCGGTTCACCACCGGGGGCCGCCTCGACACGCCGCCCACGGTTCACCGCGGCCTGTGCCTGCTCGGGAGCCACGACGGCTGGGTCTACTGCCTGCGGGCGCGCGACGGCGAGCTCATCTGGCGTCTGCGGGTCGCGCCTGCGGATCGACGGATCGTGGCGTTCGGACAGCTCGAGTCGCCGTGGCCCGTGATCGGCGGCGTGCTGGTGGATGGTGGCGTCGGCTACTGCGTCGCTGGTCGCTCGTCCGCGGCCGATGGGGGCCTGCACGGCTGCGCGTTCGAGCCCGTGAGCGGGCGAGTCCTCTGGCGGAGGCGGATGGAGGGGGCCTCCAGCGACCTGCTGGTCCGCGACCGCGGCGGCATCCGCATGGCTGGCGGCGCGTCGGCCGGCGTGCGTTTCGACCCCAGGAGCGGCAAGCCGCTCCGAGGGGCTGTCCACCCTGGCTTCCGGTGGCACTACTCGGGGGAGATCGAGACCCTCTGGGGCGGGCCGAACCGCGTGCTGGACCACTCGTGGCGGGTCCTGTCGATCGGCGACAGGGCCTCGCACTGGATGCGCATCAAGCAGGGCTACGGCCCACACCAGGGCAAGCTGCTCGTCGCCGCGCCCGACAGGAGCGCGATCTACGGCTTCCGGCACAGGTACGTGCACTGGTCGAAGGAGAAGGACCCGCAGACGGAATTCGGCGGCGAACTGGTCGCCTGGCGCGATGGGAAGGAGGCCTGGACAGTGTCCTCCCCGCGCCAGGTCGAAGCGATGATCCTCGCCGGCGGCGTGCTCTTCGCGGCCGGCCCGGTGGACCGGTTGCGCCGGCGTCCCGGCGGCAAGCTCTGGGCCCTGTCGGCGACGGACGGCAAGCGGCTCGGGGAGTACGCGCTCGCCGCGGCGCCTGCCGCCGACGGTCTCGCCGCGACGCGGGGCCGCCTGTTCCTCTCGACCCACGACGGCCGAGTGCTCTGCTTCGGCTCCGAGTGACCCCTACCACGTCCGCGCCGACAGCGCCTCGCCGAATGGGTTGCGCCATACCCGGCAGACCGGCTTCTCGGTACGCACGTACCCCACCGCCGGCGGCCGCTCGCTCGTGGAATACAGCCGACTGCCATTCCCCGGGTGCACGAACTCGTAGAGCGGCATGGTCGTGGGCGGCGGGTCTTTGGTCTCCACAGGCAGCACGTGGCAGAACGGGATCGGCGAACTGGGCCGGCCCACCCGCGGCGCCGGACGGACGGTCAGCCTGCACGGCTCTCTCTTGGCTCGGGAGGCGTAGACCGCGACGGTGCCCGGCAGCCTCCGCGCCAGCGCAAAGAAGACGATGCGGCGCTTGCCGCCGAGCGAAGCGGGCCCCTGCCGGGTGCTCAGCCATGTCGGCCCGTCTTTGTCGCGAAGCTGATAGACGGCCACCGGCAGCGCGAGCCGCGGGTCGGTGAGGTCGAGCTTGTACAGGATCTGGTTGTAGTCGTAGCGCGGCGTCTTGTCGGCATTGCCCGAGAAGGTGGCCGTGTAGGTGCCCTCGAAGAAGATCGTCCTGCCCGCGTCCTTGTCGAAGTAGGGGTGCTGCTTGGGGTTGTAGAAGCTGTACCGCTCGTGGGTGACGATCTTCCTCGCGTAGACCCACGGCCCGAGCCGCGCGTCGGCCTCGGCGTACCACACCTCGCCCAGGTGCGATGTGCCGCCAACCTCGGTCGCGATCATGACATAGGGGCCGCCCCGCGCTCTCGGGCACACCGAGCCGCGATGCGCCACCACCGGCTTGCCGGTCTCGACATCCTGAAGCTGCACCAGCGTCTCCTCGCGCTTGATCTCGCCCGACTTGACCCGCCTCGCCTGCTCCTGGGGGCCGAGGGGCGGGGCACCGCGCTTCCACCCATAGCGGAGCGTGCCGTCGGGCCGACGGTCAAGGCGCCCGCCCTGTGTCAGACACGTGAAGGCCTCGTAGTCGGCCACGCGTTGCAGGGCCTCGGCCGTCGCACGCGCCCGCACCAGCGGGAAGGGATCGCCGAAGTACACCCACCCGTCGCCCGTCGTCGGGTGGCCGTGGGGCCGCGCGGGCGCGTCCTTGTCGAAGGTCAGGACCTTCGTGAACTGGTTTGCCGCGTGGTCGAACTCGACGAGCCCACGCTCATAGATCTCCAGGAATCCCCGCACCTTGGCGTATGCGGCGAACATCCGCTCGCGGCCCTCGCCGTCGGGGACCACCACCAGCCCGGTGATCCAGGTCGGCCCCTTGCCGGGCATGCGGCACGTTTGCCTGGCGAACCCCCTCTCGTCGACGAAGTAGCGGAGGTTGACCCCTGTCTCAGGATCGAGGCCGCCGTCACGCGGAGGCACCGAGGTGGCCCCCGGCACGTGGAAGTTGCCGAGCGGGTAGCCCGGGCGATTCGTGTCGCCCCAGAACCAGTAGAGCTGGTGCCTGAAGAGCGCGTTCACCACGCTGTCGGAGCCGAGCACGAGGCCGTTGAGCACCGGCTCGCGGGTCGGCACGGGGTGGCCGACGAGCACGCTGTCGCGGTAGATGCCCGCGCCGGTCACGCGGTAGAGCCGCTCGGCGATGTTGAGGCGCTTGAGCCTCAACGTCGCCTGTCCGCCGGCCGTCGCCATCAGGGCCTTGCCGCGGTTGCCGAAGCCGTCCTTGGGGAACTCGTAGCCGTGGCTCTTGACGTGGAAGAAGACGCGACGCCCCATGAGCCCCGGCTCGTGGAAGGCGACGATGCCGTTGCTGTCGGTGACGTAGCGCACCTGGTGGACGGTGCGCAACTCGACCAGGGGCACGCCCCGGCCCGTGACGGAATCGACGACTCTGATCTCGAAGTACCGACTGCCCGGCTGGCCGGCCCAGGACGCCGAGGCCGTGACGAGCGCCAGCACGACGACACGAAGCTCGCTCACCTGGTCTCATCCACATAGGCGGCGACTTCGAGCTCGACGGGCTTCCCGCGGGCGGGGGTGAAGCGGACGGTCCAGCCGTCGTCCACGCCGCGGTTGGGCACGATGCGGATGGCGAGCCCGTGGGCCGGCTCGCCGTTCGCCCAGCGGCGCACCTCGCGCGTGACGTCGATCTCGTAGCGGCGCGGCGGCTCGAAGGGCGCGCCCGGCCCGCCCCCCTTCTCGACGATGGTCGAGCCGACGACGCGGCCGAGCTTCGCGAAGTCGTAGGGCTTCCCCGCCTCGAAAGCAGCCGTCAGCGTTGCGGCCGCCGCCTGCATGGGCGCGCGGTTGTGCGACTCGTGCACGTAGACCACGAGCTTCGCCGACGCGAGGGCCTTCGGCGGCGGGAGCTTGCTCGTGTCGAAGGCGACGAGCAGGACCCAGGCCTTCGAGTTGTCCTTGAGCCACTTGACGAACTGGTGGGGGAACACCTCGCCGCTCTTCGACGCGTAGAGCGACTTCGCGATGGGCAGGACGGTGGTCCTCGTCGGCCGCTTGGGCATGCTCGGCGGCTTCTCGGTGCCGATGGTCCAGGGATTGGGGAGGGTCGCGAGGGTCTCGTTGGGCCCGACCTGAGGCGTGGATGGCGCGGCGGGCACGGGCATCGGCTTCTGCCCGGGAGCCAGCACCTCGCGGCGGAGGAAGAGCATCCGCGGGTAGACGGGCTGCTTGCCCTTGGGCGTGGGCACCACGACCTCGAACCGCAAGGGCAGCTTGTCCACCACGCGTTGGACGACCACGGGCTCGTCCGACCACGTCGCGTAGTGTGCCCTGGCGATCTCGGCGCCGCGCTCGAGCACACCCGCGGGCGGCTGGCTGCGCGAGCCCGTGCAGTAGGCGTAGGTGACCGCCAGCCGGCTCTTGCCGAGAGCGGCCGGCTTGGCGCTCGACACGGTGATCGCGTTGCGGCCTGGGGCGAGGTAGGGCAACGCCTCCTGGTTGTGCTGCACGAGGCTGGTCACCGCGATGGCCGTCACGGGCTTGCGGAAGGTGACCCGCAGCCAGTAGCGGTAGGCGCCGCGTGCGAGCGCCGTCAGGTCGCTGCCCTGGACGGGCTTCCAGACCTTGCGGTCGAGCGAGAGCTCGAGCTTGGCGTCCTCGCACGCGATCTCGGCCGTGGCCTTCGCCACCACGTAGGGGCTGGCCATCGCCACGACGAGGCTGGCAGCCTTGGCTGCGTCCCTGGGCGCGAGTGTGGCATTCCGCAACGCGACGTTGTCAGCGTCCTCGACGCTGGCGAGCGACTCGGCGAAGTGCAGGTCGGGCTCGAAGACGAGGGTGCCGTTGGACCAGGTGCGGGCTCTGTTCTTCGCGGCGTAGGGTTCGAGGATGGGGCCGATGGCGGGGCAGTTGCGGTAGTCCTTGTCGCCGCAGGTGTGGCGCGGGCCGGCCTTGCGGCCGCGGAAGACCCAGCCGTCGTCCACCCGGTCCCAGGTCAGCGTGAGGGAGTACCCGACACCCAGGTTGACGGCCGTCGAGTAGCCAGGGTCGTCGAAGCGGATGCCGCCCCAGCCGCGCGGGCTGCCGGCATTGCGGCTGCTGCGCACCCCGCTGAGCACGCCCGGGAGGGTGTCGCCGCAGACCATGAAGGCGGGTGCCGTCCAGTTGACCTTGTCGCCGACGTAGTCGAAGCGGTTGCCCTTGTGGTAGCAGACCTTGCGCTCCTGGTCCATGACGAAGCCGTCGGTGACGAGGGCGGGGTTGGCCTTGAGGTCCTCCTGCGAGGCGATGGTGCGGCCGCCTGGGAAGTTGGGGGCGGGCGTCCAGGCGTAGAACTTGAGGAAGGTGTCGAGGTAGTGCCATCGGCCGCCGTAGAAGGCCTCGGCGGTCGTGTGGCCCGGGCTGCGCCAGCCGCGGTAGCGCCACGTGTAGCCTGCTGCCTCCCAGAGCGCGGCCTCGACGGTGTGAAGGCCGCCGCAGAGGCCCCAGCCGTAGACGTTGATGAGCTTGAGCGCCGAGATGCCGCCCCGCTCGTTGGGATAGGCGTGGTGGTAGCAGGCGTAGCGGCAGAAGTTGTAGAGCGCGATGGCCTTCGCATCGTCGGTCTTGCACTCCCGCGTCACGCTCTCGACGATGGCCTTCAGCGACGAGCAGTCGGGCGCCCTGTCGTTGACCACCTTGACGTCGCTCAGCGCTCCCGCCTCGGCGGCCGCGACACCCGCAGCCGCGACCAGTACCAGCAGACGCATTCGCATCGGGCCACCCCCTTTCAGGCTCCCGACGATTATGCCCCAAAGCCCTTGCAGCGGCAAGCGGATTCCCTGGGACGAATGTCTCGCAGTCATCTGCCAGGGCAAGGCCCAGCCGCTGCCGACTGCCCGGGGCATCGCCGCGGCGCCCAAGCCCGTGCGGCTCGACGCGGGCCAGAGCGTCTCGACCGTCGTCAACGCGCTGACGCTCAAGGGCCTCCAGTGGCCGCGCGGCGGCTACCGCATCAACTTCCAGTTCTGCCTCGGCGAGCTCAGCGCCACCCAATCGATGTACTACAATGTCCCGCCACCACGACAACCTGCGCGAGGAAGCCGCCGCCCGCCCAAAGAGCAAGTATTGACCTCTGCACAAGCCATGCAAGGCTCGGCTGGCGCCAGCCCTTGCCGGCCAGGCGCGCACGCTGTTGGAAGCGGCCTGTCTGGACTGCGAATCCCGGCGCCCGCAGGCTCACTGACGGCATAGCCGTTTCGCGAGGTGACGGTTTCGCGGTGCCCTGCCGAGGCTGGTGAAAGGGGGCTGTCACGTCCTCCTGTGCCGGTCCGGGCCGCGGCTCCGCTCGCCCCAGGCTCCCGTCGCCTTCTGCGAAGGGAGTGCGGGCTGTCGGTCGCAAGGGCGGCGGCGGGCCAAGCGGCGAAGACGCCGCCCTTCAGAGGCCCCGATGCGGCTCCCCACCCACAACATGCGGTCTTGTATGGACTGCGGTGGCTCGACACCGCTCTGGCTTCTCGCGGAGCGAGCGCGGCGGGAGCATGCCGCGCCCGCCGTGAGAGGCCTCGCGCCACAGAGCCTCTTCCCACGCATCACCCATGTCGGTTCCGCATATTCTGACCCCCTCTTTTCCAGAAATTCTGACCGGGTGT
>CBFDBL010000007.1:0-29350 GCA_965603035.1 uncultured bacterium | reverse complement strand
CGCTGTCTCCAGACGTGAAGCTGGGCGAGTTCATCCGGCGCCCGTACCCAGCCGAGGAGTTTGAGGACCACGATGGGGAGATCCACACGGCGGCCGTGCGGGGCGCGACTCTGGTCCTTGCCAACGACAAGGCTGGCGCTCAGAAGCTCGTGGCAGACCTGTTGGTGCAGTGCGGGAAGCTCAAGCCTCGCGCGCCCAGACGAGCGCTGCTCCGCGTCGCGCGCCTTGTCTGCCTCCAACTGAAGCTTCAGGCCGAACTCAAACACGTGGAGGCGGCGGCGAAGGCCGTCGGCCCCTGAGCCACTTCGGGCTCGCATTACAGGTGTGACCGTGACATCGAGACCCAGATTCTGCCAGCGTTGGAGGCAGGCCTGCCAGGCGGCTGCCCTAGTGTGTCTCCTGGCGGCTGGCGCCAATGCCGGCGGGGTCCGCCGCGGGGCCCCGGCCGGCGAGCGGCCCCGACGGCCACTCACGGCTCACATCTCCATGCCCTGGCAGAACTCCCTCGTCCGAGCCAACGTACCCGTTTTCGGCCGGGCCGATGCGCCGGAGTTCAGGCACTACCGGCTCGAGTTCGGCGAAGGCGCGTCGCCGAAGGCATGGCGGGTGATCAAGGTCTCCCGGAGGCCCCAGCCCGTTGACCCCTGGGCCGCCGGGAAGGTGAAGTGGGACCCCAATTGGGGCGCGCACGGGAACCTGGGCGACTGGGAGACGGGCCTCACGTCCTACGCCTACGGCGACCAGCGGAAGAACCTCAACGGCATCTACACCCTGCGCCTCGTCGTCGAGGACCAGTCGGGGCGAAGCGCGCAGGCGCGAGTCACCGTGACGGTGGCGCGGACGCTCACGCGCGAGAAAGGGGGCATTGCCGAGAGCAGCGACGGCAGGGCTTTCCTGAGCGTGCCGCCCAACGCTGTGACCTCTGCTTTCCTGTTGGCCTCCATACAATCCGTTGATCCGGACCGCAATCCCGCCCCCATTGACATCAAGGCGCCACAGGGCCTGACGCGGGTTGCGCCGATCTATGAGTTGAGGCCACCTGGCCTCAAGCTCATGAAGGCGGCGACGCTCCGCCTCCACTACGAGCCGAGCGACCTGTCCGGCAGCGCCGGCGGACGCACACGGAACCCACTCCCGCCGGACCGGCTCGGCATCTACGCCTACGAGCCCGTCAGTGAACGGTGGAGTCGGCTCCCGGGCTCCGTGCTCGACAGGGGCGGTCACCAGGTGACCTGTCCCATGACCCAGGTGACGCGCCACGTCGCCTTCTACGCCATCATGGCCGACGTGACGGCGCCCGCTGCGCCCACCCTCGGCGCGCAGGAGACCGCCACGGAGCGGTCGGCTGTCGCCCTGTCCGGCACTGCCGAGCCGGGTGGTCGGATCGAGGTCCGCGCGGGGGGCCAGGCGGTCGCCACCGCGACCGTCGGCGCCGACGGAGCCTTCGTGGCCCCGTCCGTGCCGCTGACGAAGGGTCGCAACGAGTTCCGCGCCCGGCCCATCGACCCGGCAGGGAATGCCGGCGCCCTGTCCGCGCCGGTCGTGGTCCAGCGCCAGAGCCGCCCGCCGCGCTCGGTCCGGTCCATCGAGTTCGTCGGCGCGCGCCGAGCGACCCGAGGGCAGAAGCTGCTCGTCAAGCTCGTCGGGGAGGACGCCAGCCCCGCGGTGAACGTGGCGCGCGCACAGGTGTCGGCGGGAGGGGCCGCCGACGGGTTCGAGCTCGAGCTGACGGAGACCGGGCCACGGACCGGCGTGTACGTCGCCGGACTCGCGGTCGGCGCGGAGAGCAATGCCGCCCGCGCCGACATCGGCGCGACGAAGCACGGCCAGACCATCACCGTCGTCGCCGCGCGCGACGGCGCCAAGAGGGCCGCGATCGAGTATGCGGACATCGTGCCCCCTTCGCCTCCGAGCATCGAGCCTCTCACCCATCCGAGCGAGTGCCAGGAGACGTTCCAGCACACGACCTCACCCTTCGGCGGCTGGCGGAACATCGACGGAGAATACGGAGCGGGCCTGTCGCACCAGGTGGCAGGTGGAAACCGATACCTCAAGCTCACCAAACAACAGGGCCGAGGCCACATGGGCGCGTGGGCATGCACGAGGGCCTACTCCGCTGCGAGCCACCCCCTCCTTACGTTCGACTACCTCGCCAACCCCGAAGTCAAGATGGACATCCAGGTCAACCACCGTGGCTGGAGGCTGCTGGTGTTCAACGACCCCTCAGGCGACGATCCCCGATGGGGCAGAAAGCCCGTTGGGAGCTTCCACGGCATCGTGTCCGATGGGCGATGGCACCACGCCGAGCTCAATCTCGGCAGCATCCTCGCAGCGCGGAGCCCCGCCGACGGGAAGCTCATGGTTAACGGCATCCAGTTCATCAACTGGGACAAGCCTGCTTTCATGAAGACGCAGTTCGGTCGGACGGGCCGGAAGGGCTCGTTCTACTGCATCGACAACTTCCGGATCCTGGGATACGGCGGGCCGAATGCGTCGTTCACATGGTCGTCGGAGGATGAGAATGGCGTCGCGGGGTACAGCTTCGTGTTCGACCGCGAGCCGAACACCATCCCGCCGGAGAAGTCGATGGGGATGGTGACCCAGGAGGTGGTCGAGGGGATGGGCGAGGGCAGGTGGTACCTCCACGTGCGGGCGGTGGACAAGCCGGGGAACTGGGGGCCGGCGAATCACTACATGGTGTTCGTGGACATCAAGGCACCGACCGCCGAGAAGGTCGGGCCGACGGGCACGGCGCCCTTCGATACGCCCGTGCAGATCCGCTTCGACGACCACGGCGGCTCGGGGGCCAACGAGTACAGCGTGCGGCTGAAGGTGGCGAGCGCAGTCTACCGCATCGGCGACGGGGCGCTGAGCTTCGACCCCGACAAGCAGGTGCTGGCCTTCGAGCCGAGAAGGAACACGCGGCGGGTGAAGCGCGGCCATCGCTACCAGGACGAGAGCTTCCCCCTCATCTTCGCCGACGGCGAGACCGTCGGGGTGGAGCTGCTGGAGGCGGGCGACCACGCGCGGCACCCGATGGAGGGCAAGGTGGCCTGGAGCTATCAGGTGACCTCGCCGCTGAAGGTGACGCCGGCCAACCCCGACGGGGAGAACGGCTGGTACGTGACGCCGCCGAAGGTCAAGATGGAAGCGCCCGAGAGCGCAAAGGTGGACTACGCCTGGGCCGTCACCCCCGAGCAGGACGCGCTGTTCCGCAAGGGCAACAGCATCAATCGCCTGACGGTGACGGTGACCGAGGGCAAGGGCAAGCAGGCGAAGCGAACGCGCTACGTGAAGCCCTTCAAGCTCGACACCACGGTGCCGAAGGTCACGGCGCGGGTAGTGGGCGCGAAGCCCGGCCCCAACGGCGTGTACGCCCAGCCGCCGACGATCGTGCTGAGCCACGACGACTTCGCCCTGCTCGAGGGCGGGCTGACCTGCCTGGCCTACGCGGGCGCCGAGGGCTCGGGCGAGGCGCTCTGGCGCCGGGAGGGGCTGGCGCCGGGTGCCTGGAAGCCGCCCACGGACGTAGCGGCGAAGGCCCTCAGCGTGAGCTGGACGGGCCGCCTCCGCGCCCCCGAGACGGGCGTCTACCAGATGTGGCTGCGCTTCAGGAAGGGCCAGGCCGTCCAGGTGTTGATCAACGGCGAGGCAGTGCTCGAAAGCACGAAGGCCAAGGAGGGCGCCGCGGAGGTCGCGACGGAGGTGCTGCTGACGAAGCACATGCAGCCCTTCGAGCTGCGATGGCTGCGGCCCGCGGGGGCCGGCCCGGGTGTGAAGCTCGGATGGCAGGGCGAGAAGATGCGGCGCAGGGAGGACGTGCCCCGCGAGGCCCTCTTCGCCTTGAGGAGCCTGGCGACGATCCACTATCGTTGGGGCGATGGTGAGGACGCGGCGTATGTGCGCCCGTTGACGGCGCCGCGCGGCCGCCACGTTCTCCACTACCACGGCTCGGACGACGCAGGACATGCGGGGCCGGAGGCCACGCTGGAGATCCGCTCGGCGGGGCCTTGAGGCGACTCCCACGTGCCGTGGACGGACACAGCCCGACACAACAGGGAGGAGCATGCCCATGAGGGTCCACCTGACAGCCGTGCTGGTGGTGTCGGCATTCGCATCGGCCCTCGCCGGCGGTCGTCCCGGGCCGGGCAAGGGCCCCGGGCCGGGGGTCGCGGAGTACAACGCCCGCGTCAACGCCGCGCGGAAGGCGCTCGACGCCAAGCAGAAGAACTACGCGCGCGCCGAGCAACTGCTGGCGCAGATCCTGGACGACGCGGCCGCCCCCGTGCGCTTCAAGGTCGCTGCCCTGCACCTGCGCAGCCGCATCGCCCGCGAGACGGGCGACGCCGAGCAGGCCAAGGCGATCCTGCTCCAGGCCGAGCAGATGAATGGCCGCGAGCGCGACAGGCAGCACCGCATGAAGGGCTACCGCGACCAAGCCACCCTGTTCCTGGAGCTTGGGGCCGTGGACGAGAGCATTCGCGTGGGGACCCAGGCGCTGGCGCTGGCCCGGCGCAGCATCTCGCCGGCGATGCAGGCGGATTGTCTGGCGCTGCTGCGCCTCGCCCACGACAAGAAGGGGCAGAAGAAGGAGGCCGATGCTTTCTTCGAGCAGCTCGCGGGTCTTGTGACTGGGCCGGAGGGCAGGCGCGACGTGCGGATGGCGGCGGCGCGGCAGTTGATCCGCTTCGCCGAGCTCGGCCACGCCGAGGAGGGGTTTGAGATCGTCGCGGGGGTCCTGCGCGACTTCCCCACGGCGCCCATCGGAGGCGCACTGCTCCAGCTCGGCGACCGCTTCCGCAACACGACGGGCGACCTGGAGAACGCGCTGCGCTGCTACCGCATGGGGATCGTGTGTGTCGGGACGAAGTACCCCGAGATGAAGCCGGTGCGGGAGTGTGCTCGGCGGCTGTCCGGCGTGGCCTTCGACCAGGACGACCTGCCGACGGCGCTTGTGCACGCCAAGCACTTCTACCTGATGGTCGACGTGCGCGACGTCCAGATGGCGGTCGAGCAGATCGCCAAGATCCTCAAGAAGCAGGACGGGGACATCAACAAGCGGGTGCGCGGGTTCCTCGAGTTCCAGCGCTACGGCCCGGCGGGGCGGGACGGGCAGCGCGGGACGGCGGACGACCTACAGGACCCGATCGCCAACATCAAAGCGCCGGAGCTCAAGCCCGCGGCGCCGCTGGACAAGATGCTGAACGCCACCGACGCGCTCCAGTGCGAGCTGCGCGCCTACGTCTATCTCCAGCACGGCAAGCCGGAGCACGCGCTGATGGAGGCCCTGGCGGCCTACCGCATGGCCACGGGGGAGTCGATCGCCGACCCCGTCTACTGCGCGGCCACCGTGCTCAAGGCCATCGACGGCGACCTGGTGCGCGCGAACGCCTACCTGCTCTACCAGAAGCACGGGCCGGCCGGCCCGGACGGCAAGAGCGGCACGACAGATGACCTGAAGGACCCGCTGGCGGGCGTCAAGCTGCCGGCGGTGGCGGGTCGAGACAAGATGCTCGCCGAGGCCGTCGCGGCGTGCGAGGAGCACGAGCTGCGCAGGAAGGGCGTGCTGCTCCTGGCTTGGGGCAAGTGCGACGCGGGGCTCGAGGTGATGCAGGAGGTCTACGCCCGTTGCGGCGTCGCTCCGCAGCCGCTGAAGCAGGTCATCCTTGGCATCGCCGGCGCGCTGAAGGCCCTGGACGGCCACGTGTTCCGCGCCAACCAGTACCTCCTCTACCAGAAGCACGGCCCCGCCGGCCCCGACGGCATCCCTGGCAACGCCGACGACATCGTCAATCCCCTCGACGCCGGCCGCAAGCCGGCCCCGAAGGCGCCGGCCCCTGTGCCGAGGCCGCCCGTGCCGAAGAAGACGGCGCCCGCCAAAGCCGCGCCGCGGAAGGCCCCGGTCAAGAAGGCGGGCTGACCGCCGCCGGAGGGTGTCCATGAGCACGCTGGGAACATCGTGCGGCTTGGCTGCCATCGTGCTGGCGGCCTCGTCTGCCTTCGCCGGCGCCGGTCGGACCGGGGCTTGGCGCGATCCCGCGGTGCGCGAGGCCATGGCTGCGTGGGCCGGCGCCGAGGCGCATCGGATGAGCGGCGAGCACGCGGCGAGTGCCAAGCAGTACGCCGAGGCCGTCGAGCGATGCACGCGCGCACTGGAGGGAATGCGCGATCCGGCCTGCACGCACATCCTGCGCGCCATCCTCGACGACGCGTCCGGGCGCCGCCGCGCCGCCCCTGCGGAGGACCGCCCCGCGTCGTCCGCCGACATGCTGCGAGAGATGGCCATCCTGAAGGCACAGGGCGACCACTTGGCCGAGGAGGGCAAGGTCGCCCGGGCGCGACTGGCGTACGAGGCGGTCGGCGGCGCCGGAAAGCAGTTCCGCGAGCGCTTCCCAGGCGACCGCGGGGTCAAGGCGGCCTCGTGGCTCAGCCAGCGCGCGCGCAGCGCCTCGCGGCCCCTCGAGCGGAGGCCAGTCCTCGAGGCCAGACGGCTCGGCAAGACGGTCGAGGAAACCCTGCGCGAGACCCTGATCGAGGCCAGGGAGCGCGAGCGACAGCGCGCCGTCGGCATCCTCGACCTCCGCCTCGACATCCTGCGCGTCGACGTGAGCCGGCCCCTCATCGACGACTGGCGCGGGCGCCGGCTTGTCGAAGGCCCCGGCCTGCCCGGCGACCTCGCCGCCGCTCTCCAGCCCGCGCTCGGCCCGACCCGCTTCGAGCGGACGCTGGGCGAGCTCCGCGCCTACGACCCCGCGCCGCCCCCGCGGCTGGAGGCTCCCCCTGGCATGGTCGCCGTGGAGCCGTGGACTACCGAGGCGCTCGATGCCACGGGCCTCTCCCCCCTCGGTGGGGTGCCCGCGGCGCTGGGCCTGGCCGAGAGCGTGCCCGTCGGCGAGGCCGTCCTGGGCGATGTCGCATCGTGCAGGGACAGCCTCGCGCCCCTGCGGCCCACCCTCACCACGTTCGTCGGCGAACGGGGCGACGAGCTCGCCATCGCCGGATGGCGGCGAGTGCTCTCGTCGGTCATCGGCGAGCTTAGGGGGGGCGAGAAGCCCTTCGACCCCGCCGAGGGCAGAGCCTTCCTCGAGTGGGTGATCGCCGCCGACGCCGCGCCCGACCTGGTGGGCCGCTTGGCGGACGCGCTCACCCGGGTGCGGCAGCCCCCGGCTGAAGGCGCGGTTACCATGGGCGGCCACGAGGACGATGCCGCGGCGTACCGCTCCATCGCCCTCGACGCGTACCTCAACGTCCTCGAGCGCCTGCCCGAGCGCGACACCGACGGTCACATCACCGAGAAAGCCTTCCGTCTCGCCGCCGAGCTCGGCGGCGTGGCCGACACCGCGGCCCTGCTCCGCGAGCGCCTCGAGGCCGAGAGGCCCGGCCTCACCGGCGTCCTCCTCTTCCGCCTGCTCGCGACCCAACGGCGGGACGGCCCCGCCTACGAGCTCCTCGCGCGGATGAGCCAGCAGCCCGAGCGCTACCTGCCTGCCAGCCGCGCCACCGCCACGGTCCTGCTCCAGGGGTTCGGCCACTTCACCGAAGAGGGCGAGGCGGCCGTGGCCGAGCGGCTCCTCGGCGCCCTCGCCCCCTACGGGCTCGACGGCAGGGCCGACCGGCAGTTGGCCTTGGCCCGCGCCTACCGCGACGCAGGCCAGCCCGCCGCGGTACGCCGCGTCGTCGAGCAGTTCCTCGCCGACAGCCCCGACAAGGTCGCGCGGGCCCGAGGCCTGGCGCTCCTTGACCGCGGTCGCGCCGTCGGCGGCGAGCGCGTGAAGACCGAAGAAGAACTCATCGCCATGGCCGAGGCGGCCCGCGTCAACCCGCGGCAATACGCCGCACTGGCGCAGGAGTACCGCCGAGCAGAGATGTACGACAAGGCGCGTGAGGCCTACGGCTTTGCTGCGCGCCGATTCGACGACCTCGCTGCCCGGGGCGCCCTGGTCGAGACATACTTCGAGGAGGGCCGATGGGCCGAGGCCGAGGCCGCGGCGGCCGAGTTCATCGACGAACACCACGGCAAGGCGGCCGCTGTCAGGCTCGACGCCTTCGTCACCCGTCAGTACCGCGCGCGCGGCGACGTGGCCGGCTGGACCCGCCTCTCTCTCTGCTTGGCCGCCAGCAAGCGTGCCGACGTGGCCTGGCTCTACGCAGGGCGATTGGCCGGCCTGCTCGTCAAGGCGCGCCGCGGCCAAGGCACCCCTCTGCCGGGCCGCGTCGCTGCGGCCGAGGAGCGCCTGAGGGCCTCCCCCCGTTGGCCCCTCATCGAGGCGCAGCTCGACCAGCAGGCCCGCGACCTGGGCCGCGCCCTCGTCACCCGGCTCAACGACGCGCTTGCGGCCCGCCCCATCTGGCGGCCGTGGTGGACCGCCGTCCGCACCCTCGACACGGCCCCCCTCAAGCCACTGTGGCCCGCCCGCCGGGGCGGCGCGCCTGACAGGGCGGCAGACTTCTGACGCCTGAGACGCCCGTCCAGCAACGGGAAGGGACCAGGTGACCGGATGGACGACCGCCGCGGGCAGCGAGCCAGCCCCCCGCACGGCGAGCCCGACCCGGCCCGTTGCGACGACGCGACCCGCGCCATCCTCGCTCACATCGTGCTGCCCGACGGCGCCTCGCTCGCCCTCTCGGAGGGGCAGCGTCTCGTTGTCGGGTCCGCCGAGGACTGCGCGGTCCGCCTGGAGGGCGACGCGGTGGCCCACCACCACTGCGCCATCGACGCGACGGGACGCGATCTCGTCGTCGAGGGCCTCAGCCGCGAGCACGACACGCGGCTGAACGGCCGGCGCGTCCAGCGGGCTCTCCTCGGCCACGGCGACACCCTGAGGGTCGGCGGCCACACCCTCGGGCTCGCGACCACCGCCGGCGCGCTCCGCCAGGCGCGGCGCGAGCGGCTCCGCCGGGCACTCCGATGGGGCGCGCCCCTCGCGGCGGCGGGCGCAGTGGCCCTTGCGGCGGCTTGGCTCGTCGCCTCCCGCGGCACGCGGCCCGATCCTCACGCGCCCGAGGCGACGTGCCGCGCGAGCCTCACGTCCGACCCCGACGGCGCCTGGGTGTGGGTCGACGGCGCCTACCGAGGCGAGACGCCCCTCGCCGTCCATCTCCCCGCCGCCGAGGAGCACACGGTCCGGATCACGAGCGACGGCTACCTCGACTGGGAGGGCCGCGTGCCGCCCGGCGAGGCCGACGTGCACCTGCACGCCGAGCTGCGCCAGCGCCCGCGCGGCACCCTCGTGGTACGGGCGTTCCCGCGCGGCGCCACCGTGTTCGTGGGCGGGAAGCGGCTCGGGAGCTGCCCCCTCGAGGCCGCCGTGCCGGCCGGCGAGCAGGTCGTGCGGGTCGAGTGCCAGGGCTACGAGCCCTTCGAGACCATGGCCGCCGTGCCCGCTGGCGACACGCTCGCCGTCCGGTGCGTGCTGCGCCATGAGGACCCGCGCCGCCTGCGCGACCAGATCCGCGACGAGCCGCGCCACGCCCGCAGTTACTACGAGCTCGCCCAGGCGCTTTTCACGCGGGGCGACGTGGCCGACGCCGTGGCCCACCTGCGCCTCGCGCTCGGCCTCGTGGCCTCGCGCCGCGACGTCAGCCACTGGGGCACGGCCGTCGCCGAGGCCTTGCCGCGCCTCTACCGCGAGCCGCCCATCCCCGACCTCGACGCTGAGGCCACCGCCCGGGTCCAGCGGCAGCTCGACGGCGTGTTCCGCGCCGTGAACGCCGAGTACGCTCATCCCGAGCTGCTCGGCGTCTTCGTCGGCATCGTCGACCGCGCCGGCAAGCGCGACCTGGCCGAGCGGCTCTGCGAGGACGCCATGGCCAGGGCGCCCACGGCTGTCGCCCCCTACGCTGCCCTGGCCGACATCTATCGCCGCGCGAAGCGCTTCGACGACGCCGAGGCGGTCCTGATCCTCTGCGAGGCGGCCCGTCGGCCCGGCAGGGAGGCCTGCTTCGCGCTCGCCGTGGCCTGGTCGAGGCTCGCGCCCCACCGCGAGGAAGCCAAAGCCCGCGCGAAGGCCGAGCTGACGAGGTCGCTCGACGCCTGCGACACCCTCGACGAGCGGCGCCGCATGGCCGAGGACTTCGAGCAACTGGCCTGGGGCAAAGGCGGTGGGCCGTGACGACCCACGCCAGGCTCTGCGTCGCGCTCCTCGCGGCACTGCTGCCAGCCGCGGCGGCCGCCGAAGCCACCGGGCGCCGCCACCCCGTCTGCGTCGCCATCTTCCTCAGCAACGACTGCCCCCACTGCGAGCCCGTCGAGCGCGCGGAGGTCGGGAAGCTGGCCCGGCGCCTCGGCTGCGAGATCCGCACGCGCTACTACTCGGTCGAGAAGATCGGGGACTACGCCCGCCTGGTCCGCCTCGAGCAGCGCTTCGGCAACGAGGGCAACGAGATCCCCGTCGCCTTCCTCGGCGCCCACTGCCTCGGCGGGACCAAGGAGATCGAGGCGTCGTTCGCATCCCTCGTCGAACGCTATGCGCGGGAAGGCGGCGCCGAGGCGTTCCCCGAGGCCGGGCCGCCGACCAGGCCGGCCTCATCGAAGCCTCCCACGTCCCACGGCAAGCTCATCTACGTCGCCTACTTCGACTCCCCCGGCTGCCAGGACTGCCGCCGCGTCGAGCACATGCTCCAGGCGCTCAGGCGGCAGATCGCAGCCCTTCGCCTCCGCACGTTCGTCACATCCGACCGACGGTCGCAGGTCGTCCAGGAGGCGATCTCCCAGCGGGTCGGCATCCCCGTCGAGCGCCGGCTCCTGACTCCCACCGTCGTCGTCGGCTCTCGCGCCTTCACCCAGGCCGAGATCACCGACCGCGTCCTCCGCGAGCACCTCGGCGCGCTGGCCGCCACCGGCTCGCCCTGCCCCTGGGCCAAGCCGCTCGACCTCGCGGCCGCCGAGCGCCGGCTCTTCGGGCGCCTGCGGGCCGTCGGCCTCGGCGCCGTGGTCGTCGGCGGGCTGGTCGACGGCGTCAACCCCTGCGCCTTCGCCACACTCATCCTCTTCATCAGCTTCATGCGGTCCGCGGGACGCGAGCGTGGCCGGCTGCTGGCCGTGGGCCTCTCGTTCACCGCCGCCGTCTTCATGGTCTACCTGGCCGTCGGCCTGGGCCTCTCGGAGCTCGCCCTGCTCGTCGGGCGGGTGCCGTACCTCGACGCGGCGGTCACTTGGGCCATCATCGTGCTGTGCGTCGTCTTCGCCGTCCTCAGCGCCCGCGACGCCCTCATCGCGCGGCGCGGCGACCGTCGAGCCATCGCCCTCCAGCTCCCCCAGAGCGTCAAGGCCCGCATTCGGCTCGTCCTCGTCCGCTTCGGGCGCACCCGCTACCTCGTGCTCGGCGGCCTGCTCATCGGCGCGCTCATCTCGGTGCTCGAGCTGGTGTGCACCGGCCAGATCTACTTCCCGCTCATCAAGTTCATGGTCGCCTCGGGCGGCCATCGGGCGCGCCGTCGGCCTGCTGGTCGTCTACAACCTGTGCTTCGTCGTCCCCCTGCTCGTCCTCCTCGGCGCCGCGTGGCTCGGCACGTCCTCCGAGCGTCTCACGGCCCTCCTCAAGCGTCGGCTCGCCGCCACGAAGGTCGCCACCGCCCTCTTCTTCGCCGCACTCGCCACCGTGATGGTCCTCTACCGCGTCCACGGCTAAGGAGCCCGTCCATGCGCCTCGCCTGCCTCGCCGCCGCGCTCTGGCTCGCCGCCCCTCTCGCCTGGGCAGCGCAGCCGCGGCCCGTCATGGCCCTCTCCGCCGAGCAGTGGGACTTCGGCATCATCGAGCAGGGACAGACCGCGACGAAGGACATCGAGGTCGCCAACAAGGGCGACGCCGACCTCAAGATCACCTTCATCCGCTCCTCGTGCGCCACCTGCGTCGGCAACCTCTCCGGCGCGCGGCTCATCAAGCCCGGGCAGAAGGGCAAGATCGCCCTCAGCTTCTACTCGAAGGGCCTCGCCGGCCGCCAGAGCAAAGTCGTCTACGTCCACGGCAACGACCCCGCCACGCCCTACCGCGCCATCCGCATCGTCGGCACGGTTCGCAAGAGCGCCCGGCCCGAGCTCCACGTCGCCGCCGACATGCTCGACCTCGGGCTCGTGCTCAAGAGGGACAGGGTGGTCCGAACCCTCACGGTCGAGAACCGCGGCCAGGCCCCCCTCGCCATCAAGGCAGTCTCCGCCTCCGACGCCTGTCGCGTCCGGTTCCCCGACGCCAAGTCGATCGGCCCTGGCAAGAAAGCCGACCTGCGCATCACCCTCCTCGCCGACAAGCTCGATGGCCTCATCCAGGAGCACCTCACCCTCCACACCAACGACCCCGTCACCCCCTCCACGACCGTCACCCTCATCGGCTACGCCGCCGAGCCCTCGCAGATCGCCGGCACCCCCGCTCGCGGCATCCAGATCGTGCCCGCAGGCAAGCCCGTCGCCATCCCCGGCACAGGGAAAGCCCTCGTCCGCAACTGGCGGGTCACCAACCGCCTCCCGGTCAAGCTCGTCCTCCTCGTCCGCAACGCCCCCGACCCCGAGCCCCTCACCCTCTCCGCCGGGGAGACCCGCCTCCTCCCCGCCTCCGCCCTCGACGCCGCCGCTCCCGCCGACAGCATTCTCGAGCTCTCCCTCCGCATCCCTGCCGGCCTGCCCAAGGAGTGACGAGACCCGGAGGCACGCCTTCAGGATTCGCGTCCGGCCCTGGTGGGGCCAGCAAGACGCGAGGGCGCCGTTGCGCGCCGGCCGCGCATCTGCTATCATCCCGCGCACGGAGCATGTTGTCCCAAGTCCCAGGAACCCTTGCGATGAGCAAGCAGGAACGCCAGCGCCTGACCGCCCGCGCCCGCGCCTCTGGGTGAGCGGCGAAGGCAGGTCCGGGCGACCTGTTCAGGCTGATGTGCGGGCTGCCGGCACCGACCGATGCCGACGTGCTCGTCGGGCTCAGGACCGGTGACGACTGCGGTGTGTACCGGCTGGCGGACGACCTGGCGCTGGTGCAGTCGGTGGACGTGCTGACGCCGATCGTGGACGATCCCCGGCAGTTCGGCCAGATCGCGGCGGCCAACGCGCTGAGCGATCTGTACGCCATGGGCGCGCGGCCGCGCACGGCGCTCAACTTCCTGGCCATCCCGCCCGAGGACTTCGATCTCGAGGAGGCCCGCGCCATCCTGCGCGGCGGCTGCGAGAAGCTTGCCGAGGCGGGCGCGGTCCTGCTCGGCGGCCACACCATCGAGGACGTCGAGCCGAAGTACGGGCTCTGCGTCACCGGCACGGTCCACCCCGACCGCGTGCTGACGAACGCGGCGGCCCGCCCCGGCGACGGCCTGGTGCTCACCAAACCGCTGGGCACGGGCGTGGTCTCGACAGCCGTCAAGGCGGGCCTGGCGGCGCCCGACCACGCCGCTGCCGCGGCCGCGAGCATGGCGCGGCTCAACGCCGCCGCGGCCGAGGCGGCCCTGGCCTGCGGCGCGCACGCGTGCACCGACGTCACCGGCTTCGGCCTCGTGGGCCACCTGCTCGAGATGCTCGAGGCCAGCGGCGTCGGCGCCGAGCTCGAGGCGGGCCGCGTGCCCCTCCTGCCCGGGGCGGCCGACTACTGCGCCATGGGCCTCCGCACCGTCACGGGCGCCGAGGCGCGCGACTTCTACGCCTGCAAGCTCGACGTCGCGGCGGCCGTGGACGAGGTGCTGCTCGACCTGCTGCACGATGCGCAGACCTCGGGCGGCCTGCTCGTGGCGCTGGCCGAGCCCGAGGCGCTCGTCGAGCGCCTGCGCGCCGCGGGGGTGGGCGAGGCGGTTGCCATCGGCCGCATCGTGCCCGAGCCGCCAGGGCGACTCGCCATCCGCTGAACCGCTGGGAGCGATGGGGCCACGAACGAGGCCGACACCCCGGCTGGGGCGTCGGCCTCGATGTCGTCGTCGTCAGGCGGCGAGGCGGTCAGCTCTTCTTGCTGAGCTTGGCCGGCTCATCGTCCTCGAACTTCTCGAGCTCCTTGTCCTGCTTCTTGCGGAGCTTGGCCTCGTACTTTTCCTGGTAGAGCGAGGCGAGCGACTGGGCCTTGTCCTGGCCCTTGATCTTGCTGCTGAGCTTCTTGAGAGCCGGCCTCTTGGGCTTCGGGTCGTCGAAGTCGTCGCCGGCCTTCTTCGCCTCCTTCACCGCGATCAGCCAGGCCCTGTATGCCTCGACGTAGTCCTTCTTGAGCTCGTCCATGCGCTCGTCGAGCTGGCTCGAGCGCACGGCCTCGAAGGTGATCGCGCCATCGCTGTCCTTGACCACGCACACGTAGTAGCTGGTGGACGCACGGCCCACCGAGCTGCTGCCGCCTCAGCCGCCCGAGGCGGCGCGCTCCCATGCCAGTGTGGCAGCGAGCGCGACCAGCGCCACCATCGACCAGTGCACGCGACCACGCATCTCGTTACCTCCGATGCCGACCCGGCAAGATAAGCCAACCCGTTCCGCTTATTGTATCGCGCGAGGGCGGGTTGTCAAGTGTCTCTTCATGCAAAAAGCGCCAGCGGGCCGCCTAGGGATGACGGAGCCGCGGCTGCCCCAGACGGCCGCGGCTCCGTCGCCGGGTCGCCTTCCCGTGGGCGGGCCTCCTCAGGCGACACGGCTCAGGCTGCTCGCGCCCCCATGCCCCGTGCGGGCCGCGACAGCCCAGCAGGGTGCGCTCCCCCTCGCCGGGCGGCTTCCCACGCCCCACGAAACGCACCCATTTCCCTCTGCACTGCTTTGGCAGCAAATGCCGTGCCACAGACGGCCCATGTGCCATGCCGCGCGGCATCCCCCTTAGTCGTTGCCTCACATAGACTTACAGCGCACGCCTGCCGTGCAGGGACGGCACGAGGGCGCCGTGGGCGAGCGCCCGATGTGGCGTTTCGTCAACATGGGATCGGGGCCCGTACCGCCTGCGGCGACCCAAAGCCTTACGTCAGCAGCGCTTAGGCCATGTTGACGAACGGCAACATGCGCGCGGTGCCTGTCAACACGGCCGCGGCGCTCGCCCGTGGCCATCGTGTGCAGGCTACTTGGCCTCGGTGAGGACGGCGGAGACGAAGGTGTGCTGCTGGTACATGCAGGTCAGCCCGCCGAAGGGGCCGGCGATGGGCCCGAGCTCGCCCCAGGCGTAGAAGCCGAAGATGGGGAAGCCGGCCTTGTCGCCGAGCGCGGGCAGGATGGCCTGCCGGACTTCGCACTCGTCCTCCGACTTGCGGAACTGTCGCAGCCGGCCGCCCCGGGCGCAGCAGTCCGAGAGCAGCGCGAGCAGCGGCTTGGCGTCGCCGGCCTTGCCGACCGACTCGGTGATGCCGTCGCGGGCCGAATCGAGGATCCTCTGGGCGTCGTAGCCGCCGATGAGGACCTTCACCTTCGTGCCCACCGGCACGGGAGCGACGAACTTGAGCGCCTTGCGCTCCTTGTCCTCATCGAGGACCATGCGGAGGTAGACCTTGTCGGTGCCCACGATGACGCCGATGGGGTGCTGGGAGTCGGTGGTGAACGGCTCGTCGGGCGTCATGCCGCGGATCCTGCGGTACTCGTCCGCACACGGCTTGCCGTCGAGCTCCAGGACCCACTTGTTGTCCTTCTCGTCGACCTTGGTGACCTCGCAGGTCTCGTCGGAGAGGGCGAACTCGTTGGTGTGGTTGGCGTGGATGGCGATGGGGCCGCCGATGCCCATGGCCACGACGTGCCCGGTGAGGATCTCGTCGCCGATGAACTGCGCGCCGCCCCAGTCCTTGGGGTAGTCGGTCGGCTCGTTCGGCAGGCAGTTGCCGCCGAAGAGCGTCACGCCCTCGCCGGCCTCCTTGAGGATGCCGCGGATGAAGTCCTCGACCGAGACGCCCTGCTTGGCCTCGAACGACAAGCTCATCTCGGCGAGCGCAAAGACAAGCTTGAGGTCGGGGACCTCGAGCTGGCTGCCGATCGAGGCGCCAACGGCCATGCGGTCGTCGGCGAGCTGGGACTTGGCGACCTTGCACGAGACCTTCCCGCCGCCGATGGCGAGACACGCGACAGTGTCGGCGAGCATGGTGCCGCCGTTGACGAGCGAGCGGGCGCGGCAGCCGATCACGGGCACGCCCTTCGCCGCGGCGCGGATCGCGGGGAGGACCTTCTCTTCCTTCCCGGTGTCAGGCACCTCGCGACCGTCGTCCTTGGCCTTGGCAGGGTAGTACTCGTAGAAGATGAGGCCCTTGGCCGGGCAGCCGAGCGCCTGGACGGCGTTCGCGGCGGCCGTCCTGCCCGCCGTCTCCGGGCTCTCGTCGGTGCACCAGGCGACGGCGAACGCCACGGCCTCGGCATCGCCGGAAGCCACCGCGTTGGCTGGGCCGGCCGGCGTCGGGCCGCCGCCCTGCTCCGCGCACCCGACCACGACGAGCCCCACGACCACCACTAGCGCACACAACAGCATCCGCATGACCCGATCCTCCTTCGCCCCAAGGGTGGATGCCGCCCAGTATAGCGAGGGCCACAAGCCCGTCAAGTGCGCCGCGGGGCGCGAGTCTGCCCCCCGACGTTGGGCTCTTCTCGTCCTCGTCGTGGTCCTCGACTTCTGCGTCTCGACCTGTTGCGGAAGGTCCGCGACTCCGCGCGGCCAAACAAGTTTGGGCGTGGCACCCACGGTCGAGTGCTGTACTCGGGGGTGCCACGCTCAAGCAGAGCTTGGGCGTGTCTTCCCGCAAGCGGGGCGGCGGCCGTTGCCCGGCCACGCGCGCCATGGTATAGTGGCCGTGCACGGTGCCCCCCGCGGCGAGAGGCCCGCTCGATGCGGAACCGGTTCCATACCCTCCACGTCGTGCTCCACGCGCTCGGCTCGCTGCTGCTGGCGCTGTGCGGCATCCTGGTGCTGCCGCTGGTGGTGGCCGTGGCGGCCGGGGAGCTGGCGTCGGGCACTCGCACGGTCGCGGCGTTCGCGTTCGCGGCGGCGGCGGCGCTGGCCTGCGGGCTGGCGCTCAAGAGGCTGTTCCGGGGCGGCACGCCGAACGGGGTGCAGGCGATGCTGCTGTGCAGCCTGGGGTGGGTGGCGTTCTCGGCCATCGGGGCCATCCCGTTCGTCATCGTGCTGCGGTGCGGCTACCTCGACGCGTACTTCGAGACGATGAGCGGCTTCACGACGACCGGGATCACCATGTTCACGGGCCTCGACGGGATGCCTCGGAGCCTCCTGTTCTGGCGGAGCCTGACGCAGTGGGTGGGCGGTCTGGGGATCCTGACGTTCTTCCTGGCCATCACGCGCCACGGCGCCGCCGCGCATCGGCTGTTCGGCGCCGAGAGCCACAAGATCCAGTCCGGCCGCCCGGTGCCGGGGCTGGCGAACACGGTGAAGGTGCTGTGGGCGATCTATGGGCTGTTCACGGGCCTGGTGGTCGTCGGCCTGGTGCTCGCGGGCTCGTCGCTCTTCGACGCCGTGTGCCACAGCTTCACGTGCCTGTCCACGGGCGGCTTCTCGCCCTACGACGCCAGCATCGAGCACTACCGGCTCGCCGGCCACGCCCACTACATCGCGATCGAGTATGTGCTCATCATCGGGATGCTGATGGGCGGCACGAACTTCCTGGTGCACCACGGCGTGCTGCGGGGCTCCATCAAGCGGCTGTGGGACAGCACCGAGATGCGGCTGTGGTGGTCGCTCATCGCGGGCTTCGTGGCGCTGATCGTCGCCGAGCGGCTGCTCAACGCGTGGCCGGGCAAGCAGCTCGCCTCGGGGCAGGGCCTGCTCGCGCAGGTCGAGCAGGAGGTCCGCCTCACCCTGTTCCAAGTCGTGTCGGTCCTCACGACCACGGGGTTCGGGACGCGGGACATCGCGTCGGGCTGGTTCGGCCACGCGGCGCGGCAGCTCTTCCTGGTGATGATGGTCATCGGCGGGTGCGTGGGCTCGACGGGCGGCGGGCTCAAGGTGCTGCGCATCGGCATCCTGGCGAAGCTGGTGAAGCGCGAGGTCTTCCGCCTGTGGGCGCCGCGGCAGGCCATCTCGACGATGATCGTGGACGGGAAGCCGCTGGACACGAACGAGATCCATCGCGTGTGCGGTCTGTTCTTCGCGTGGGTGCTGCTGCTCGTCGTCGGGGGGCTGGTCACGGCCTTCCTGTCGAGCCACGGCGGCTACGAGTCCTTCTCCGGAATGTTCAGCGCGCTGGGCAACATCGGCCCGTGCTACATCTCGGTGCCCGACGTGGGCCAGCTCGACCCGGGGGTGAAGATCACCTACATCCTGGGCATGCTCGCCGGCCGTCTCGAGATCCTGCCGGTGCTGTTGCTCTTCAGCCCGAGAGCCTGGCGCGCCTGACCCGTATCGAGCATCCAGCATCCAGGAGTCTTCGCCATGTTCATCATCGTGGCCGGAGCGGGCCTCATCGGGAGCGAGATCGTGCCGATGCTGGTCGAGAACCGGCACGACGTGGTGGTGATCGACCTCAACCGCGAGGTGTGCGAGCAGGTGCACGCCGAAACGGGAGCGCTGGCCGTGCATGGCAGCGCGACGGACATCCGGGTGCTCGACGAGGCGGGAGCGGGGAAGGCGGACGTGGTGCTGTGCCTGATGCGTCACGATGGCGACAACATCGCGTGCTCGCTGCTGTCGAAGAGCCTCGGCGTCCAGCGCATCATCGTGCGGATGCGCAACCCCCGCTACGAGCAGGCCTACCGCCAGGCCGGCGTCACCGTCGTCCGCGTGGCCGATCTGCTGCTCAACCAGATCATGACCGAGGTCGAGCAGCCGGTGGTCCGCACCATCATGCACCTCGGCGGCGGCAAGGCCCAGGTCTACGCCGTCAACATCCCGGCCGGGGCACGATGCCTCGGCATGTCCGTCCGCGACGTCGCCCAGCACCCCGACTTCCCCACCGAATGCGTCTTCATGGGCATCTTCGACGAGGGCGACGGCAACTTCCTCATCCCGCGCGGCGACTACGTCCTCCAGGAGGACCACACCGTCTTCCTCGTCGCCAAGCCCCAGTTCATCAAGCAGGCGACCGACTTCCTCGGCCGCACGCGCTGACCCGGGGCCGCGGCAGCCGGACCCGCGGTTGACAGCCCCGCGGCCCGGGCGCACAATGCACGCACCGCGGCTCGCCAACCAGAGGGGACGACCATGCGACGACCGACCCGGGTGCTCTCGTGCTCGCTGGCTGCCGCCATCGCGCTGACGTGCGCGGCGGCGGAGGTGCAGATCGACGGCCGCTTCGCGCCGCGGGGCTCCGCGACGCTCCTGGCCCTGCCGACGCCGGGCCCCCAGGCCGTGGCCGCGCCCGACGGCAGCCTGCGCTTCGCCGACGGCGCCACGCTCAGCATCACCGCCACAGGCCCCTTCGCGACCCCCCGCGGGAGCCAGCGGCTCGCCGACGGCCCCCTGCCCATCGCCGTCACCGCGCGGGAGGGCGAGAAGCTCGCCGTCGAGCTCACGGCCTTTGTCGCCGCGGCCCCGCCGCTGGCCTGCCTCCGCGCCGTCGTCCGCAACAGGACCGCCGCGGCCATCGAGCCCGTCCTGCGACTCCAGGCCGACAAGGCCGTCGCCCCGCTCGGCGGCAAGCACATCGGCTTCCAGCGCGACGGCCAACTCGTCGCACTGTGCACCGCGAGCGGCGCCCCGTGCCAGGTCGTGGGCACGGGACGGCCCAAGCGCCACGTCTTCCGACGCGAGGGCGGAAGCGAGCTCCCCCTCTGGGGCAAGCCCAACCGCCGCTGCGACGGCGGCTTCCGCAACATCGTCGCCGGCTTCGACGAGCCCGCCACCTACCGCCTCCAGTGCGACAAGGGCGGCCGCTACCTCGTCGCCGTCGGCCTCTGCGAGAGCCACTGGACCGCGCCCCGCAACCGCCTGTGTCGACCCCGTCGCCAAGCCCCACGGCCACAACGTGCCCTTCGTCCTCACCTATCCCGCCGCCGACCGCGACCGCGACGGATGGATCGCCGTCACCTCCGTCGCCGCACCCGGCTCCCCCGACCAGAACTCCATCGTCAACGTCCTCTGGCTCTTCGACGAAAGCGTCGCCAAGAACCTGTCGCCGCAGGACATCCTGCTCGGGAAGGCGAACCAGGCGGCCCGCTGCTACGTGGACTGCGGCGGCCGCGCCGACGCGCCCGGCCCGGCCACGCTCGACCTGCGCCTGAGCCTGCCGCCCAACGGCTCCGCCACGCTGTGGCTCAAGCGGCCCCTCGCCCCGACCAAGGTCGCCGCCGCCGCGCGGCTCGCCGCCCTCGACCGCGCGAAGCGGCTCGCAGACACCGAGTCCGCCGGTACCCGGGCGCTCGGCCGCGCGGCCACCTTCGAGCTCGCCGACCCCGCTCCCGCCGAGCTCTTCCGCGCGTCCATCGCCAATCTCCTGGCGCTCAGGGCGAGGACGGAGCACGGAGTCGCGGCCCAGCCAGGGCCCTTCGACCCGGCCTGGTCGCCCGAGACCGCGGCGCTGGCCGCCGTGGCGCTCGACGGCGTGGGCCTGCACGCCGAGGCCGCCGAGATCCTCGCCGACCTCGCCGCGCGGCGCGCCGACGACCGCCTGTGGCACTCGCCCGAGGACGCCTGGAACCCCACCGCACAGGCCCTCTGGGCGCTCGTCACCCACTACGAGCTGACCGGCGACCAGGCGTGGCTCGCCGCACACTACAAGCCCGTCGTCCAGGGCGCCGAGGCGCTCATCGACGCCTGCGACCACACGAGGTGGTCGAGCCACAACCCGCTGTGGCTCTCCCACGGCATCCTGCCCGCCGCGCCCTACCGCGGCCTGCCGCCCGACCACTGGCTCGTCCACGACTTCTGGGCGCTGGCCGCCCTACGCGGCGCCGCGCGCGCCGCTCGCGTCCTCGAGAAGCCCAACGACTACAAGTGGCTCGAGGACCACCTCGACGACTACGCCGCGAGTCTCCGCCGCGCCATTGCGCAGAGCAGCGTCGTCGGACCGGCGGCAGGCTGCTTCCCCGGCGCGCCCGGCGAGTCGTCGCAATGGGCCTTCGCAAGCTGCTGCGCCGCCCTCTACCCGACCCCGGCGCTGGCGCGCGACGACAAGCTCGCCGCCGCCACCTTCGCCTACCTCGACGCCAACGCCATCGAGCGGCTGCCTGGCGGTCCCGACGGCCGTTCGCCGGTCGTGGACGTTCCACTAGCCTGCCACTACGCGCTCGCGCGCCTGGCCGCGGGCGACGCGGACGGCGCGCTTGCCGCCTTCGCCGCCATCGCCAACGTCGCGGCGCCGACCGGCACGCTGCCTGCGCAGGCCGACCTCAAGAAGCGCCGCGCTCTTGGCCTCGCGCCCTCGGCAGCGGCCGCCGCGGGCTACATCCTCCTGCTCCGCGACATGCTCGTCGCCGAGCGGGCAGACGAGCTGCACCTGTGTCCGTGCGTGCCCCAGGCGTGGCTGGCGAAGGGCGTGGCCATCGCCAGGGCGCCCACCCGCTTCGGGCCAGTGGCCTGCCGCGCCAGGCTGGACGGCGCGAAGCTCGTCGTCGAGGCCACCATCCCGTCGCGCCGGGCGCCGAAGGCGGTCGTCATCGGCCTGCCGCGGCCAGCCCGCCGCATCAAGGCCGCGCGCGCGAGCGCGGGCAAGGCCGCCGTCCTCGGCGGCAGCGTTCGCGTCGTCGGCTGGACCGGCGACGGGAGGGTGGAGATCGAACTGGACTGAGGGGACGTCATCATGAGCCTGCATGAGGGCTGTGTTTCGTCGCGGTGTCCGCTGGGGATCGGGCGGCGGAGGTTCCTGGGCAGCCTCGGGGCCTCGGCCCTGGCCGCGCAGACAGGGCTGCTGGATTTCGCCTCGTCGCTGTTCGCAGCGGAGGCGAAGCCACCCCAGAAGCCTGTGGTCCAGGCCGTGTTCGTTCGCCCGAAGACCTCCGACCCGGAGCGCCGCGGGGAACGCCCGATAGTCAGTTGGCCCGGCTACCAGTACGACATCAAGGCCGGCCAGGCCCTCCACACGAAGATCCTCACCGAGGCCGCCGAACGGCTTGGGGTCCATCTCGTCGTCCGGGCCGAGCCCCTCGACGGCGATGCCGCCATCAACGCCTACCTCAAGCAACTCAACAAGGAGCCGCCCGACGGCCTGTTCATCACGGCCATGGAGCTCTTCCGCTGGAAGCACGTCAACCAGCTCGTCGCCAAGCGAGGCGACATCCCCGCCATCGTCTACAGCCCCATGGGCAGCTCCTTCACCCAACACCTCAAGGCGGCCCGCAGGGTGCCCAAGACCTTCGTCGCCGCCACCCAGGACATCCACTGGCCCGCCCTCGGCCTGCGGATGCTCAATGCCCTCTGGCGGATGAAGCATACGCGCATCTGCGTGTGCGCGGGCAACAAGGCGGCGGACAGGACGCTGGAGCTCGTCGGCACGACGCTCCACTACATCCCCGCCAGCCGCTTCCCGGCGGAGTTCAAGAAGGTCGAGGCAAGCGATGAAGCGCGGGCCCTGGCCGACCACTACACCCGAAACGCCAGGCAGATCGTCGAGCCGAAGAAACAGGAGATCCTCGACGCCGCAAGGAACTACTTCGTCGTCCGCCGGCTCATGGCCGCCGAGGGCTGCCAGGGCTTCGCGATGGACTGCATCGGCCCCGTCGTCAAAGGCCAGAACCAGCCGCCGTGCATGGCCTTCTCCCACCTGCTCGACGAAGGCATCGTCGCGGCGTGCGAGGCCGACTGGAATGCCGCCATCTCGATGCTGCTGACCCACCTGCTCTTCGAGCGGCCCGGCTTCATGCAAGACCCCGCCCCCAACACCGTGAACAACACCCTGATGGGCGCCCACTGCACCTCCGCTACGAAGCTCGAGGGCTTCGACAAGCCCTACCGCGCGCCCTACATCCTCCGCAGCTACCACACCCGCACCGGCGTCGCCGTCCAGACCCTCTGGCGGATCGGCCAGAAGGTCACCGTCATGAAGTTCCAGGGGCCGAAGTCCATCATCCTCGGCACGGGCCGGGTGGTGTCGAACATCGCGCAGCCGCCCGCGGGCTGCTGCCGGACCGCCGTCGAGCTCGAGCTGGACGGCGTGCCCGACGCAGGCGACACTAAGGGCTTCCATCAGCTCTTCATCTACGGCGACCTCGAGAGGCCGTTCCGAGCCTACTGCAAGCTCGCCGGCATCCAGGTCGTCCACATCTAGGAAAGGAGACGCCATGAGCGTCCGCGAGCCGCGCACGACGCCGCGTTGTCCGGTGATGATGGGGCGTCGAGGGTTCCTGACCAGCCTGGGCGCCTCGGCCCTGGCGGCGAAGATGGGGCTCTTCGACTTCGCCTCCGAGCTCTTCGCCGCGCAACCCAAGCCCGCCGCGGCCAAGCCCGTCGTCCGCGCCGTCTTCCTGCGGCCCGACCTCGACCGCTACTGGATGGGCTGGCCAGGGGCCAGCTACGACGTCAAGGCCAGCCAGGCCCTCTACACCAAGACCCTGACCGAGGCCGCCGACAGGCTCGGCGTCCAGCTCGAGATCCAGCACAAGCCGCTCACCAAGCCCAGCGAGATCGACGCCTGGCTCGAGCAGGTCAAGAAGGCGCCGCCCGACGGCCTCATCGCCACCGTCATGCACCTCGGCCACTGGCGCAACGTCAACCACCTCGTCGCCAACAAGGGCGACGTCCCCGCCATCGTCTTCAGCCCCATGGGCACCTCGTTCACCGCACACCTCCAGCCGACCCGCAACGCGGCCAGGACCTTCGTCGGCGCGACCCAGGAGGTCGGCTGGCTCGCCTCCGGCCTCCGCATGCTCCACACCGTCTGGGCCATGAAGCGCACGCGCATCCTCGTCGCCCGCGGCAAGCAGACCGTCGAACGGCCCCTCGCCGTCATCGGCTCCACGCTCCGCTACATCCCGCGCGACCGCTTCGTCGAGGTGTTCAAGAAGACCGAGGCCAGCGACGAGATGCGGCAGCTCGCCGAGTACTACAAGAAGGAGGCCCGCAAGATCGTCGAGCCCAACGCCAAGGACGTGCTCGACGGCGCGCGCGCCTACGTCGCCTGCCGCAAGCTCATGGCCGCCGAGCGCTGCGACGGCTACGCCATGGACTGCCTGGGCATCGTGAGCAGCCGCACGGCCCCGCCACCCTGCCTGGCCTTCGCCCACCTCCGCGACCTCGGCATCGTGGGCGCCTGCGAGGCCGACTGGAATGCCGCCATCTCGTCACGCCTCACCCACCTGCTCTTCGACCGCCCAGGCTTCATGCAAGACCCCGCGCCCAACAGCGTCAACAACACCCTCATGGGCGCCCACTGCACCTGCGCCACCAAGCTCGCCGGCTTCGACAAGCCCCACGAGCCCTTCATCCTGCGCAGCCACTCCGAGAGCAACCTCGGCGTCACCCCCCAGGTGCTCTGGAAGCTCGGCCAGAAGTGCACCGTCATGAAGTTCCAAGGCCCCAACCAGATCATCCTCGGCACGGGCACCGTGGTCGCCAACATCGACACCCCGCCCTCGGGCGGCTGCCGCACCTCCGTCGAGCTCGCGCTCGACGACATCGCCGACGCGCGCGACGCCAAGGGCTTCCACCAGCTCTTCATCTACGGCGACCTCGAGCGGCCCTTCAAGGCCTACTGCCAGCTCGCGGGCATCAAGGTCGTCCATCTGTAGCGGAGGGGCGAGTGTCGAGGTTCGAGGGACAAGTGGAAGAGAAGAACCCTCCCGCAGATCGGTGAGCCCGCGGGAGGGTTCCTCGTGTGTCCGTGCCTTCCTGGTCGCGCGGCACGCATCGCGCGTGCGAGCCCCTACTCCACCACGAGGGAGATGTACTTCGACTCGAGGTACTCGTCTATGCCCTCGTGGCCGCCCTCGCGGCCGATGCCGCTGTGCTTCCAGCCGCCGAAGGGGGCCTGGACCGTCGCGGGCGAGAAGTCGCCGATCGACACGATGCCCGCCTCGATGCCCTCGGCCATCTGGATCGCGGTCGCGATGTCCCTCGTCGCGATGTAGGAGGCGAGGCCGTAGGTCGAGTCGTTCGCCATGGCCAGCGCCTCGTCGGCCGTCTTGAACGGGATGATCGGCATGACGGGGACGAAGGGCTCCTCCCTCATGATCTCGGCCTCGCGCGGCACCTCGGCGAGGACGGTCGGCTCGACGAAGTAGCCCTTGGGCAGGCCCTCGGGCCGCTTGCCGCCGGTCAGGAGCCTCGCGCCCCTGGCGACGGCGTCCTCGGCCAGGCGCAGGGCTTTCGCCTGGTGGCCGGGCTCGGCCATGGGGCCCATGGTCACGCCCTCGTCGAGGCCGTCGCCCAGCACCAGCGCCTCGGCCTCGGCGACGGCAGCGGCGCAGAAGGCCTCGTAGATGTCCTCGTGCACGTAGAAGCGGCTCGCCGAGATGCAGCTCTGCCCCGCGTTGCGGAACTTGCTGAGCGCCGCCAGCTTCGCCGCCGCCTCCGCGCCGTAGTCGGCGAACGCGATGAACGGCGCGTGACCGCCCAGCTCGATGCTGATCTTCTTCACCCCGTCGGCCGCCCTGCGCATGATCTCCTTGCCGATCTCCGTCGAGCCCGAGAAGCTGATCTGCGCCACCTCCGGCCGCTCGTAGATCGGGTCCATGCACTCGCCCGCCGGGCCGAGGACGAGATTGGCCGCGCCCGCGGGCACGCCGGCGTCCTCGAGCACCTCGAAGAGCTTGATGAGGTTGAGCGGCGTCTCGGTCGAGGGGCGGCACACGCAGGTGCAGCCTGCGGCGAGCGCGGGGGCGATCTTGCGGCCCTGGAGGAACAGGGGGAAGTTCCACGGCGAGATCATCGCGCACACGCCGACGGGCTGCTTGATGACGAACAGGCGCTTGTGCCGCGCGCTCGCCGGCACGATCTCGCCGCACACCCGCTTGCCCTCCTCGGCGTAGTAGTCGAAGAAGGTGGCGGTGCCGAGCACCTCGAGGCGGGCCTCGGTGATCGGCTTGCCCTGCTCCATGGTGAGCGCGGTCGCGATCTCCTCGACCCGCTCGCGGATCAGCTCGGCCGTGCGCTTCAGCGGCAGCGCGCGCTCGTAGGCCGTGCGCTGGCGCCACTCGACGAAGGCCGCCGCCGCGGCGTCGATGGCCCGTTCCGTCTCGGCGCGGCCGCCGTAGCCCACCTCGCACAGCGTCTCCTCCGTGGCCGGAGTCGTCACGCCGATCGTGCGGCCCGAATCGGCCTCGCACCACCTTCCGTCGATGTACAGCGAACCGCGAAGACTGGGAGCCTGCAACACGAGCCCTCCTAGCCGCCGCACCAACCGCAGGGATGAAGGATCGACCGGCGGCGACGATACCTGTCGAAGAGCGGCCTGTCAAGTCGGGAAGCCGGGGCGACGGTCGCCGCCAAATGGCCACGACACCGCTCCGTGGCATCGGCGGAAGGCGCGCGGTGAACGTGGATCTCATCTGGTCGGGGAGAAAGGAGTACCAGCCTCAGGCGGGAGCTCCGATGCTCTTGGACACCCTGCGCCCGAGCAAGTTCTCCAGCCCCAGGCTGAACTATCTCGTCCCCAGGCTGGACCATTTCGAACTATTGCCCTCGGCATCGCCTCTTCGCCATGTTGCCGGATCGCAGAATCATGTTGCCACAAATCAACATGCCTCCAAGGCATTGCCGTTTCTAGGGTTACGCCCGAATGTGGCGGCTCTGGCCGCCGAGCACGTTGCGATCTGGCAACATGGAAGGCTCCGTGGGCACCCGTAGGCGGCCTGACCAGGAGCATCCGTTAGCGGGAAATTCGTGGCGTAAGCATCAGACTGTGTGGGGTTTACGTCGCGGAGCCAGAAACCGGCAAGCGGAGGCGGTTCCGGTGGCACGCGAATTGCTGGTTCTTCAAAGCCGCAGGCAGCACGGTACAAGACAGTGCAGATTTGACAGGGCCCGCGGCTCGGCCTCTCAATGTGAGGTCGGGCGTCCCGGTACAGGGCTGGGCGTGAAAGGAGTCTGAGGATGCGGAAGCTGGTCTGTGTGGTTGTTGCCATCGCCGTCGGAGTACTCGCACTACAGAGCGCGATGGCCTACCGGCTGTTCGACCCCGGCAACGAACTGCACAACGGCGACTTCGAGACAGGCGAGCCTGGCGCCCCGCCGGTGGGCTGGGAGGCGAACGCCCAGGAGATCGCCGTCGCGGCTGGCGGCGGGAATCCGGGCCAGAACGTCTTCTGTATCGGACCCACCTACGACCCACAGACGGAAGAGCCTGCATGGGGGTCACGAATCCGCCAACTCGCGGACGAATCGCTGGTCTGGGTCGGCGACGAGCAGAGCCCCAACCCCTACTGGAACGATGTCCTCCGCAAGAAGGTGCTCATGCTGTCGCTGGACATCAGTGCCGACCTGGCGGGAGCCCAGGGGCCGGTCGGAGTCCGCGTGCGCTTTGACGTCTGGAGCATGAAGTGGAACGATCCGGCCTATAACCTCGGCAACCTGCCTGCGAATCCCATAGAGGGCAGGGATTTCCACTACACCGATTGGTTCGTGCTCGACGACCTCTCAGCACAGTGGCAGGCGCGTGCCGTCAAGCTCTACCTCCCCGACACGCAGCCGCGGTTCGTCTCTGTCGAGATCGAGTTCATGCAACCCACAGGCGTCCAGATCTTCGTAGACAACGTCATCATGACCGGCATGTGCGTCCCCGACGTGGCCTCGCTCGGCGACCTGGTATGGCATGACCTCAACCAAGACGGCAAGCAGGACACAGGAGAGCCCGGCATCGATGGGGTCCCAGTCAACCTCTACGGCGCGTCAGGCTTCCTCGTCGACAGCACCGTCACGGCCGGCGGCGGGCTCTATGGCTTCACCAACCTGCCCCCCGGCGACTACTTCGTGGAGTTCAAGCCACCTCCCGGGTATAGCTACAGCCCCCAGGACGCCGGCACGGACGACACCATCGACAGCGACGCCGACCCGACAACCGGCAGGACAGTGGTGACCACCCTCGACCCGGGTGAACACGACCCCACGTGGGACCTGGGCCTCTACAGGCCAGCTCTGCCGGCCGCCATCGGCGACCTGGTCTGGTACGACTCGAACCGCAACGGCATCCAGGACGCCGGCGAGGTGGGCATCGACGGCGCGACCGTGACGCTCTACGACGGCGCAGGCAATCTCGTCGCCACCACCACCACGGCAGGCGGCGGCATCTACTCCTTCACGGGCCTGACCCCTGGCGACTACTACATTGAGTTCACCCTCCCGGCCGGCTACGACGGCTTCAGCCCGCAGGACCAGGGAATCGACGACGCGAAGGACAGCGACGCCGACACCACGACGGGCAAGGCCGCCGCCACCACCCTCGTCTCGGGCGAGAACGACCTCACGTGGGATGCCGGCGTCTACAAGTCCGAGCCGCCCAAGATCGACATCGAGAAGTATGTCAAGGGCGAGACCGCTCCACCCGAGGGGAACCTGTGCGGCGAGCTCGGCAAGCCGCAGAAGCTCACCATGCTCTATACGGCCCACAACAACACAAATCACACGCAGGATCCGGCCAAGGTCACCATAACCGGCGACCCGAACGGTGCCTCGCCGGTGTACATTGTCGCGACCGACAAGAAAGGCAGCCGTGTGTGGGCCCAGGGCACCGTCGCGCTCGACGGCACGTTCGACATCGACGCGACGAGCGCCGGGAAGACGCGGCTGGATGCCGAGACCTACGTGCGCATCTACACGGCACAGGGCGGAACCCTGCTCTCGACCGTGAGGTTCCACACGTCCTGCTCGCAGCCGTTGCAGCTTGGCAACCAGTTCGGGAGCATCAAGATCGTCGGCTTCCTCAGCGACACGGGGGGGACGGCCACCCTCGATGAGAGCAGCGACGACGACTTCGGCGACGACGCCGACGAGCCCACGGGGCCGGAGTTCGCCCTCGGCGACACCGTGGTGTGGACCTACGTCGTCACCAATCCTGGCCAGGCGCCTCTCACCAACATCGTCGTCACCGACGACAAGGAAAGCCCTGCGCCGATTCTGGACGGCGGCTTCAACGTCGGTGACGTCGATCACAACAACATCCTCGAGCCTGGCGAGGAGTGGCTCTATAGGGCCACGGGCATCGCCGAGGTGGCAGGCCAGTACAGGAACATCGGGACCGTGGTCGGCACGCCCGTGGGCGGCGGCGACAACGTCACCGATTCACTACATCGTCCCGGTCCCGCAGGTCAACCTCTGCGGGGAGTATGGCAAGCCACAGCGGCTGAGGATGCGCTACGTTGGCGGGAACGAGCAACATCACGAGCAGGACGATGGCAAGGTCGTGGTGACCGGGGACCCGGCGAATGCGTCGCCCGTGCGCATCATTGCGGCCAGCAAGTCGGACCCGAGCAACAAGAAGGCCAAGGTGTGGTTCGACGGACAGGTCGCCCTCGGCAACACGTTCGACATTGACGCCAGGAATGCAGGGGCGACGCGCCTCGCGGGCGACACCTACGTGTTCGTGTACGACCTGGCCGGCAACCTGCTCCAGAGCGTGAAGTTCCACACCT
>CBFDBL010000006.1:0-29538 GCA_965603035.1 uncultured bacterium | reverse complement strand
GCGATCGAAGCGGTGGCCGGCGCGGGCGCCCGTGTGGCAGAGGAGCGGGCGCAGCAGGGTCTTGTGGGCGTCGAGCCCGGCGGCGATCTCGTCGGCGGCCCGCTGCGCCGCGTCCCCGTCGGCGTTCCACGGCGCGTGGCCGACGTGGACGTTGAGGTGCATGTCGTGGTCGGCGACGAACTGCGCGAGGCGGTCCCGCTCGGCCTCGTGCATCGCGGCGACCTGGCCGAGGCTGACCGACGTCATCGGGATGCCGAACCCGACGAGTGCCTCGAGCTGCGCGATCTGCTTGCCTGGCCGCTCGTGGTCGTAGAGCTGGCCGTACCACGGCCCCGCGAACCCCCAGATCATGGGCGTCTCCTCCTCTGGGTCCGGTCACTCGGCCAGGATCGCGGTCCCGAAGCGGCTGGGGTCGGTGGCGTTGTCGGCCGTGCCCTTCCAGACGGCGCGGCTCGTCGGCCCCTTGGCGTCGTCATCGTCGCTGACGGCGACGTCGAGGCCGAGGGTGAGGTGCGGGACGGCGCGCTTGTGGAGGCCGAGGTTCCGCCACGGGATGGCCGCCTCGATGAGATAGCCGCCGGGGACGGGGCCGCCGGTGGTCTTGATGGGGAACATGTCGCCGATGCACTCGGTGCGGCTGCGCTGGCCGGAGACGCCGACGACGATGCGGCGGTCGTCCCAGTTGTAGGTCCGTTCGCGGTTGTTGAGGGCGTCGATGAAGATCTCGACGTGGTCGCCCTTCTCCGGGCTCCATTTCTGCTCGTGGATCGCATCGTCGGTGACCCGGATGGCGACGTAGAGCGCCTTGTCGTCCCACACGGCGTCGAAGGCGGCCTGGTTGTTCCACTCGTCGCCGGCGACGAGATTCGCGACCTCCCGCTCGAAGCGCCAGGCGTCGCCATCGGGCTTGCCGTCGAGGGTCGGCGCCTTCGCAGCCTTGCGGAGGAACAGGATGTCGCCTCTGGCCGGCCCGACGCGCAGGGTGAAGGCGTGGGTCGCCGTGTCGGGCTCCACTGCGTCGCTGTCGGTGACGGCGGCCGTGAACGTGAAGGCGCCTACCTGGCCGGGCGCGCCGACCAGCAGACCGTCGCTGCGCAGCGTGACCCCGGTCGGCAGCCTCCCCTCCTTGACCGCCCACGTGCGGAAGCCGTTCCCGCCCTCGGCCTCGAGCCACACGCCACGGTGGACGCCGCGGGACCAGTCGGGCAGCTCGCCCGTGGTGGTGATGCGGGGGGCCACGTCCGCTTCGACGATGAGCTGACGCAGGCGTGTCGCCTTCGCTCCCTTCGAGTCGACGACCTGGATGGTGGGGGTCGCGGCACCTGCCGCCGTGGGCGTTCCCGACAGCAGGCCGGTCGCGTCGAGGGCGATCCCCTCGGGCAGCGTGCCGTTGACGATCGCCCAGCGATACGGCGGGGCGCCGAAGGCGGCGCGGAGCCGGAAGCGGTAGGGCGTCCCGGCCACCGCCGGCAGCGGCTGGCGCGTGACGATGCGGAGCGCGTCGCCCGCGGTGACCCCGGTGAGCGGATGGCTCGCGACGACCTCCCACACCGTCTCCTGGACGAGCTTCGCCAGCCCTTCGCTGATGGCCACATGATCGTCGGCGTGCTTTCGCGGCGCGTAGTCGCCTACGACGGGCAGGCCGACGGGGCTCTCGCCGAAGATCGTGGCGTAGAAGGTGCAGCCCACGAGGAACGAGCCGAGGTTGCTCACGTGGACGCCGTCGGAGTAGAGCTGCCAGACGCTCGTGTAGCCGGGGATGTGTCCCAGGCGCATCTTCTCGTCGAGCAACTGCATCACGTGTCCTGCGGGGATCAGGCGGATGGGCTTCCGCAGGATGCCCATCTCGCGCAGCCCGAGGCAGATAACCTCGTAGCGGTTCCTCAGCGAGCGGCCCTCGGGGAACCGCCAGCCCTTCGCCTCGAGCCGCTTCACGACGTTCTCGAAGTGGTGGGCCGCGTCGTAGCGGGCCAGCCCCTTCTTCTGCCAGGCGGGCATCTCGCCCTTGCTCTCGGCGAAGAGCTTCGCCCAGTCCGGCCCCCGCCGGCTCGGCCACTGGGCGTAGATGTAGACCTGTGCGTCGGGGCTCTTCTGGGCCAGCAGGCGAACGAACTTCTCGGCGTGGGCGTACTCCTGCTCGAAGCTCTGGAACGGCTGGAGGGTGACCACGTCCCAGGTGTGGCTCTTGAAGGCCTCGGGGTAGTGGCCGAACTGGGTGCGGAAGCCCTGGTCGGGGTGGTCCCAGAGCCAGCGGATGGGCGCGCCGGGGATCATGTGGCGGCCCCAGACGATCTTGTGGCCGCGGCTGGCGGCGAGCTCGACGAACGACTCGTACTTCAGCTCGTCGGTCAGGCTGTTGCCGATCCAGTAGCAGCGCAGCGCCCCGGCGTGGCCAAGGCCCGCCGCCAGGAGCAGCGCGGCGCAGGGGGTGAGCTTCCTCATCGCTTGCCTCCTTGCCGGCTCACACGTATCGCTGGTGGAGCGCGTCGAGGTCGATGCGGCCGGCGAGGTCGTCGCAGAGCCGGGCGTTCGCCTCGACCTCGGCGACGCTGCGCATCCCGACCAGAGCCACGTCCACGAGCGGGTTCGAGAGCACGAACTGGATGAGCGCGGGGGTGTAGTCGAAGGCGTTGGCGGGGTTCACGGTCTGCACCCACTTCTGGAAGGTGCCGGAGGTGGCGGAGCGCATGGTCACGATGCCCAGGCCCGCGGCCTCGGCGTCGTAGAGGCAGCCGGTGCGGCGGCTCGGGTCGCAGGGGTGCTGGAAGAGCAGGTTGTAGCAGAGCTGGACGGCGTCGAAGCGGCCGCTGGCGATGAGTCGGAGTAGCTGTGCGTCGTGGGCCTCGCAGGTGAAGCCGACGTGTCGGATGAGGCCCTCGTCGCGCATCCGCTCCATCTCGCTCACCATCCCGCCGTCGGCGAGCAGGCGATCGACCTGCTCGGCGGCGTAGGCGCCGCCGTGGATCTGGAGCAGGTCGATCCACTCGCGCCGCAGGTTGCGCAGGCTGGCCTCGAGCGAGCGGCGAACGGCGCCGGCGCCGCAGACGCCGGTCTTGGTGGCGAGGAAGACAGCGTCGGGGTCGGCATCGGCGAGGCCCTCGCCGAAGAGGCGCTCGCTGGCTCCCGCGCCGTAGCCCGCGGCGGTGTCGAAGTAGGTGACGCCGAGCTCGAGGGCGCGCCGGATGGCCGCGACGACGGGCTCGCGGTCCTCGGCGCGCTCGGGGTCGAAGGGGCCAAGGTAGTCCTTGAGCCCCGCGGTCGCGCCGCCGAAGCCCAGGCGGCTCACCCGCCGGCCCGTCCTGCCCAGGGTCGCATACTCCATCGCCTCTCCTTTCAGCCGAGCCCCGTCGGCGGACATGTGGAGGCGCGCGGCGTTGACGCCGTACTTCGGGTAGAAGGCGGCGCGCCGCTCCGCCAACTCCTTGTCCGGGGCGCAGGCGCTCTAGCACCCAGAGCTTGATCGGCTTGCCGTTGTAGGCCAGCTTGTCGCCCTCGCGCGTGATGCGGCCGTGCTTGCCCGCAGGCCGCTCCAGCCAGTCGTGCATCCCGATGGCGCCCGGCTCGGGCGCGCTCTTCGCCTCGAAGGGGTACCAGCCCGTCCCGTCCTCTGCCCCCGCCTGCCTCGCCGCGAGGGCGCAGAGCGCGGCGGCGGCCACCAGCCCGAGCGTCGCTCGCATCGCTTGCCTCCCTTCGGGCCTCGCTGCTCGCCGACGGCATTGCGCCTTGATCCCGTCGCCGGTCTCTAGCACAATACGCCCCGGCGTGCAAGGCCAGAGGGGAGGGCAGATGCTCGTGAGGGAACCCGCGATGATCGTGCCGTCGATCCCTGCGCTCCGCCGCGCCTGCTGGCTCGCCTGCGCGGCGCTCGCGGCGAGCGCCCTCGCCGGCGAGGCGACCACCGTCCGCGTCACCGACCAGGTGCTCGTCGAGGACACCCTCCGCCTGGGTATCAACACCTGCGGCGACAACTACTGGGACAGCTCCATCGTCAAGACCCGCGTCGCCGAGAACTTTGAGGGCGTGCGCTACCGCATGATCACCTGGGGACCCGTGCAGGACGAGCAGGGGCTCGCCACCTGGTTCTCCCCGCCGAAGGAAGCCTTCGAGGCGATGAAGGGCCAGGTCAAGTACCGCGTCCTCGGCGGGCCGGCCAAGGGCACGACCGGCGTGATCCAGGACTTCGGCACGCGCAAGATCCGCGACGGCCGCACGATCACCTACATCGTCTTCGACAAGAAGGTCGCTCCCTCGAAGGGCAACAAGAACGGCCTGCTCCTCGAGCTCGAGCGCCTCGACCAGGGCTGCATCGGCGAGACGAGCAACACCGCCTTCTGGAACGCCGCCCAGAACACCGCCTGCATCGGCGACGTGCCGCCCGGCTCCTTCGGCAAGGCCGCGCTCTGGCTCAAGGCCAGCGAGAAGAAGGCCCACTACACCTTCGTGCCCATCTGGGCCAACCAGGTCGAGCCGAACGGCACGTGGCGGGTGCAGTTCTGGGCGAGGGCCAAGGCCGGCCAGCCGACCCTGCGGCTCGGCCTGCGCGCCGCGAAGATCCCCGCTATCCACCCCGACGGCCAGTGGCGCAAGCACGACCTCCACGTCGAGGTCACCGACTGGCCCGAGAAGGACAAGAGCATCGCCATGCGCTTCGAGGCCGCCGGCGGCGACGTCCTGCTCGACGACATCGCGATCTGGAAGGACGAGGAGCACCGGAACCCGACGCCGTTCCGCGACACGATGGTGGACGTCCTCAAGAAGCTGCGGCCCGGCGTCCTCCGCTACCTCCAGATGGGCGGGAGCGACCTCGAGACGAACCTGCGGCCGCGCCTCCAGCAGGTCGCCTGGAGCCGCGACTTCCGCGACCTGCTCCGCGGCGCCCGCAACAAGGCCCGCCACTACCGCTTCAACCTCCACGACTACTACCTGCTGTGCGAGCACGTCGGCGCCGACCCCTGGTACTGCCTGCCCGGCACCCTCCACCCCGAGGAGATCCCGCGGCTGATGGAATACCTCGGCGCGCCCGAGGACGTCGGCTGGGGCAAGCTGCGCGCCGAGATGGGCCATCCGGAGCCCTGGACCGACGTCTTCCGCCACGTCTACATCGAGTTCGGCAACGAGGCGTGGAACCCCGGCGGCTACGCCACCGGCTCGTTCAACGGCCCCGACCACTGGAAGGACCTGATCGCCGCCGGCAAGACCTCGCCCCACTGCAAGCCCCACATCGTCTTCGTCGCCGGCTCCCAGGCCGCCAGTCCCGGGCTCACCAGCCGAATCATGCGCGACGTGCCCAACGCCGACCGCTACGCCATCGCGCCCTACCTGATGAACCAGACCCCGAAGACGACCCTCGAGCCGCTCGATACCGACGGCACGCTCTTCCGCTGGGTCTACGCCTACACCCTCCGCCGCGTCCGCGAGCCCGTCGGCAACGTCTACCGCCAGTTCGAGAACGTCAAGGGCACGGACAAGGAGCTCGCGATCTACGAGCACAACTTCCACATCACCCTGCCGCAGGTGAACAACGGCGGCGCCCCCGTGGCGCAGCGCAACCGCATCATCGCGTCGCTCGGCGGCGGCATCAACATCGTCAACGACGCGCTGCTGATGATGCGCGAGAAGAGGATCCGCGCCCAGGCGCTCTTCAACCTCAACCAGAAGCAGTTCCGCGAGGGGATCAAGCTCTGGGGATTCTGCCCCGGTCTGAGCCTCGAGGACCAACGCTACCGCCCCGTGTTCCTCGCCGCCGAGATCGCCAACAAGGTCATCGGCGGCGCTCTCGTGGCCACCACGCACAGCGGGGCGAAGCCCACGTTCGGCGCCACGGGCCTCTTCGAGGACACCCGCCGAAAGGGCACCGTCACCACCTACGAGAACCTCCCGACCCTCTGGAGCTACGCCTTCCGCGATGGGCAGCGGCGAGGGCTCGTGCTGGTCAACCTCGACACCCAGCACAAGCACCCCGTGACCGTCGAGTTCGCCGGCACCGTCAAGGACAAGGCGGCGGCCGCTTGGTGGCTGAGCGCCGACAGCATCGCGGCGAACAATGAGTACGAGACCGGCGAGCCGCAGGTCGCGATCCGCGACGAGCGCATCGCCGCCTTCGCATCGGGCAAGACCCTCGAGCTGCCGCCGCACTCGCTGGTCGGCCTCACTTGGCAGGTCGAGCCATAGCGTCGGGGCAGGGCAGCTCGTGTCGAGGGTGGGGTTTTCGCCATAGGGTTGCTTTTTCGTCAACCACGCGCAGAGAGGAGATCGCGAGCATGGAGCAGTCGCCATTCGGGTTCGCGCTGAACACGAGCACGATCCGCTGCGGCGAGATCGGCCTGGTCGAGATGATCGAGGCGACGGCCGAGGCGGGCTACGACGCCATCGAGCCGTGGGTGCAGGAGCTCGACGACCACCAGGCGGCGGGCGGCAGCCTCGACGACGTGGCGAAACGGTGCCAGGACGCGGGGCTTCGGGTCGCCAACCTCATCGGCTTCTTCGCCTGGGCGTCGCCCGACGACGGCGAGCGTGCGGCGGGCTTCGAGGAGGCCCGGCGCTGCTTCGAGCTGGCCGCGCGGCTCGGCTGCCCCTACGTGGCGGCGCCGCCCTGGGGAATCCACGAGACCCCCGGCCTCGACCTGCTCGCCATCGCCGAGCGCTACGCCGCGCTCATCGACGTCGGCAAGCAGTGCGGCGCCCTCCCGCTCCTGGAGTTCTGGGGCATCGCGAAGACCCTCGGCCACCTGGGCGAGGCCCTGCTCGTCGCCGCCGAGTGTGGCCGCGCCGAGGCCGTCATCCTCGCCGACGTCTTCCACATGTACAAGGGCACGGGTCACTTTGAGGGCCTCGACCTCATCGGCGCGGGCACCCTCGGCCTCATCCACGTCAACGACTACCCCGCAGACCCGCCACGCGAAACCATCACCGACGCCGACCGCGTCTACCCCGGCGACGGCATCGCCCCCTACCCGGCGATCCTCGCGCGGCTCCGCGCCGCAGGCTACCGCGGCATGCTCTCCCTCGAGCTCTTCAACCGCGCCTACTGGCAGCAGGATGCCCTGACCGTCGCGAAGACGGGGCTCGGGAAGCTCAAGGCCCTGACCGGGGGTTGACAGCGACCGCCATCTCCACGAGCGCGGGACAACGGGGGCGCGTCGGCGAATGGCGTGCCACGCCCCGCGGGAGGCCGGTCGCTGGGGGTCAAGACCTCGGATAGAGCGTGTGTAAGGCGAGAATAGAGCGTTTCTCGAAAAAAACCTAAGCTGCCGCCCGCCTGCCGAACCTAGCGTTCCACCTGTATTTGCGTCGCTCGTCGTCGCCGTAAGCTCCGGCCTCACTGGCGCGTCGCTGGCGACTACGACCTATAGGGGTGGAGGAGAAGGGGCTCCTGCCGGCCTTGGGAGGCTCGGCTCCTCGTACGAGCGACGCTCGGAGGCGACGAAGGACCCAGTGGGCTCACCCCCCTCATGGCCGCCCCGTCGCCGCACGGTGTTCTTTGACAATTCGGAATCGGTCGGACGCGACCCCCGCCGCGGGTGCCGGGGTCGGGCGGGCTCTCTCCCAGGGCTCGCCCGGCCCTGGGCGCCTCATCCAACGCGCTCGTCCTTCCGCTCCGCGGGCGGACGCACCTGTGCCGCCGCTCCGCGGCACGACGCGTGGCGGGGCTCGGGCGTCCCTTCCGCGGGGCTGCCTGGCCCGCAATGGCCATTCTCGCCGCGTCTACGTGGCCGACGGGGTGATTCCACACTTGCGCAAGGGTGGAATCATTGGCGTGGCCGCGGGGGGCCGGCGGCCGGGATGGGGGCGCGGGGGCGGGCGTGTGGGCAGGGGCGTTGGGTCAGCGCTTGGGCTGCTCGGCCTTGGGGCGCCGGAGGCGGGCGATGTCGGGGCGGCGAGGGCCGGGGTCGAAGAAGCGGGCGTTGCGGCCGACGCGGTTGTAGTCGCCGATGTCGTCGCGGGCGCGCTCGGCGAGCCCGAGCAGACGGGCGACGACGTCGGGGTGGTCGGCGGCGACGTCGCGCTGCTCGCCGATGTCGGCGTCGAGGTCGAAGAGCATGGGCTTCGGGATCTCGATGGCGTCCTTGGGGTCGATGTGCCGCGCCCAGTTGGGCGTCCACGGCGGGTTGGCGGGGCGTGGGAGATGGAGCTTCCATCGGCCGGCGCGGACGGCCTGGAGGTGGGTGTGTTGGTAGTAGAAGAAGGCCGCGGTCGGGCTCTTGGCGCCGGGCTCGCCGTGCATCAAGGGGCGGATGTCGTGGCCGTCGAGCACGCGGTCGGTCGGCACGCTGGCGCCGGCGAGCGCGGCGAGGGTGGGCAGGAGGTCCATGGTCGAGGCGATCTCGTCGCAGACCCTGCCGGCGGGGATGCGGCCTGGGGCCCACAGGATGCACGGGACGCGCAGGCCGCCCTCCCAGGTGGAGGTCTTCGCGCCGCGCAGCGGCCCCGACGAGCCGCCGTGCTTGCCCTTGATGGCCCAGGGGCCGTTGTCGCTGGTGAAGACGACGTAGGTGCGCTCGGCGAGGCCGAGCTTCTCGACGGTGTCGAGGATGCGGCCGACGTTCCAGTCGATCTCCTCGATCACGTCGCCGTAGAGCCCCCGTCGCGACCGCCCGCGGAACGGCTTCGACACGGCGAGCTGCGTGTGGGGCATGGTGTGCGGGAGGTAGACGAAGAACGGCTCGTCCTTGTGGCGCTGGATGAAGGCCATGGCCTCGTCGGTGTAGCGGCGGGTCAGGGTGTCCATATCCGCGTTTCTCTCGACGCGCTGGTCGTTGCGGTAGAGGTGGACGGTGCTGTCGTTGCTGGTGGGGGTGCCGAAGAAGAGGTCGAAGCCCTGGCGGGTGGGGAAGAGGCCGGGCTCGAAGCGGGTCTGGGAGTGGCCCGCGAGGTCCCACTTGCCGAAGGCCGCGGTCGCGTAGCCACGGCCCTTGAGGAGCTCGGCGATCGTGACCTCCTGGGTGTGGAGGCGGGGGTGCACCTCGACGCGGTTGCCCTTCTTGGCGACCCGCAGCGGGTAGCAGCCGGTCATCAGCGCGGCGCGCGAGGGGCCGCAGACGGTCTGGGCGTAGAAGCTGGTGAAGCGGATGCCCTCACGGGCCATCCGGTCGAGCCGGGGCGTGCGGATCCGCGGCGAGCCGAAGCAGCCGAGGTCCTGGTAGCCCTGGTCGTCGGTGAAGATGACGATGAAGTTGGGCTTCGGCTCGCGCGGGCGCGCCGCGCCGCCGAGCGCGGCGGAGGCCCGCCACGCGGCGAGGCCGCCTGCGACAGCCCTCAGGAACTTGCGTCGCGTCATCGCTGCTCCCTTCCGCTCGGCGCTTCGGCAGGATCTTCGGCACGCAGCCCGTCTCGCACGGCTTCTGCTCGGGGAGCGAGACCCGCAGGCCGTTCTTGCCGCGCGACCACTTGACGTCGCCGCCACGTGCTTCCCGGTCACTCGGGTCTCCTTCTCTCTGGTCTCTCACTGCCACGCTGAGTCAAGCTCGAACACCTCGAGCGAGATGAGCTTCGCGCTGCCGCCCTTGGCGAAGAGGGCGAGCGAGCGCGCGCCGTCGGGCGGGATGGCGTGGACGGGCATGTAGACGCGTCCGTCGTTGCCGAAGACCTCGATGGACGTGCGGTCCACGAGGATCTCCAGCCTCACCGTGCCGTCGCCCTTGTAGAAGGTGTTGACGAGCCCCTTGCCCAGGAAGCCGCTGACGTGCATCTGGCCCTCCAGCGTGCCCCGTGCCGGCCCGGGGCCGAGGGCCTCGCCCTCGAAGTCGGCAATCAGGATGTCCTCGGCGGCCAGGGCGCCCGCCGCGAGAGCCAGCAGGCAAGCGAGTGTCGAGGCACGCATCACCGAGTCCCTTCCGTCGCGAAGTGCACGCGGGCATCCCCCACCGCCGCGAGGCGCGCGGCCGCCCGCTCCCGTCCGCCCCGTCCGTTGCTCCACGCGGATCATAGCAGGTCGTCGGGCCGAGTCAACTTCGCGACCGGCTGCCCCGTCGGCCCCTGGGCCCGCTTCCGCGTTTGACTCCTGGCGCGCGGCGAGTACGCTGCCTGGGGGGCCGGGGTGCGGGCGAGGCATCGGAAGGAGCAGCGATCCATGAGACGCCAGACACTGGGACTGGGCTTCGCCGTCGCCTGCGCAATGGCGGCCGCGGCGGCGCCCGCCGAGCAGGAGGCGAGGACCATCCTTGGCGCCTCGGGCGTCAAGGGCGGCCTGGTCGTCCATCTCGGCTGCGGCGACGGCAAGGCCACGGTCGCGCTCCACGCGAATGATAGCTACCTCGTGCACGGGCTGGATGCCGATGCGGCGAACGTGGCGAAGGCCCGCGCCCATATCGAGAAGGCGGGGCTCACCGGCAAGGTGTCGGTCGAGCAGTGGAGCGGCGCGCGGCTGCCCTATGCGGGCAATCTCGTCAATCTCCTCGTCGCCGAGGACCTCGGCAAGGTCCCGATGGCCGAGGTGGTGCGCGTCCTCGTCCCGCGCGGCGTCGCCTACGTGAAGAGCGGCGGCGAGTGGAAGATCGCGGAGAAGCCGTGGCCGGGGACCATCGACGAGTGGGGCCACTACCTGCACGACGCGACGGGCAACGCCGTGGCGCGCGACACGGTGGTGGGCCCGCCGAAGCACATGCAGTGGGTGGGCAAGCCGCTTTACGGCCGCAGCCACGAGATCGACACGACGGTCGCGGCGCTCGTCTCCGCGGGGGGGCGGGTCTTCTGTATCCTCGACGAGGGCCTCACCGGCATCACCGACCAGCGGCTGCCCGAGACGTGGGCCGTCGTCGCGCGCGACGCCTTCAACGGCGTCGTGCTCTGGCGCCGGCCCCTGCCCGACTGGGGCTGGCCCCAGTGGAAGAAGGACGCTCTGGCGGGCAAGGACTGGACGGGCCTGCGCGGCCAGCGCACCCGCTCGCCCGCCTCCATCCCGCGGCGGCTCGTGGCCGACGGCGAGCGGGTGTTCGTCACCCTCGGCTTCCACGCGCCCGTGTCGGTCCTCGACGCCGCCACCGGCGAGATCGTCCGCACGTGCAAGGGCACCGAGGGCACCGACGAGATCCTCTGCCGCGACGGCACCCTCGTCCTGTGCGTCCGGGGCGCTGGCGGCGATGCCGCTGTCCGGCGCGGCGGCCAGCCTGCGCCCGACTCGCTCATGGCCCTCGAGGCCGCCACGGGCGACGTGCTCTGGGAGAAGCCAGCGGGCCGGCCCGTGCCGCTGTGTACGGCGGTCGCCGGCGGGCGCGTCGTCTACCAGAGCGGCAGCGAGATCGTCGCTCTGGCGCTCCGCACGGGCGAGGAGGCCTGGCGCGCAAGGCTCCAGGCGCCGAAGGCCAAGGCCCCCGCGAAGGGGAAGAAGAAGCGCCGCGGCGGGGGCGGCACCCTCGTCGCGCGCGACGACGTGGTGCTCGTCCTCGCGCTCGGCCGGCTCTTCGCCCTGTCCGCCAAAGATGGCAAGGAGCTCTGGAACGCGCCGGGCAGCGGCGGGCCGGGGGTGGCGAATCCGCCCGACCTGTTCGTCGCCGGCGGCCTCGTGTGGGCGGGCTCGAGCAGGCAGGGCCGCGACCCGAAGACTGGCAAGGTCCGGCGCACGCTCGAGCTCGAGAAGGTGATCACCCAGGGACACCACTTCCGCTGCTACCGCAGCAAGGCGACCGAGCGCTATCTCCTGTGGCCCAAGCGCGGCGTCGAGTTCCTCGACCTCCAGGGCAAGGGCCACATGCGCCACGACTGGCTCCGCGCACCCTGCAAGTACGGCGTCCTGCCCGCCAACGGCCTCCTCTACGTCCCCTCCCACCAGTGCTTCTGCTACCCCGGCGTCAAGCTCAACGGCTTCAACGCGCTCGCCCCGCGGGGACGGTTCCAGGTTCCGGGTTCCGGGTTCCGGGATGGACGGCTGGAGAAGGGGCCCGCCTACGGTGCCAACCCGGAACCTGTAACCCGGAACCCGGAACCCGCCGATTGGCCGATGCATCGGCACGACAGCAGGCACAGCGGCTCGACGAAGGCCGCGGTGCCGGCCAGGGTCGAGCGTCTGTGGCAGGCCGCGCTCGGCGGGCGGCTGAGCCAGCCGGTGGTCGTGGGCGACAGGCTCTACGTCGCGCAGACCGACGCGCACCGCGTGGTGTGCCTGAACGCGGCGGACGGCAAGCCCGTCTGGAGCTTCACGGCCGGCGGCCGCATCGACTCGGCGCCGACCCTCCACCGGGGCCTGGCGCTCTTCGGCAGCCACGACGGCTTCGTTTACGCGGTGCGGGCGCGCGACGGGGCGCTGGCCTGGCGCTTCCGCGCGGCGCCGACCGCGCGGCGGGTCGTGGCCTTCGGCCAGCTCGAGTCCGCCTGGCCCGTGCCCGGCACCGTGCTCGTCCTCGACGGCGTGGCCTACGTGTCGGCGGGGCGCTCGTCGTACCTCGACGGCGGCATCCACCTCTACGGCCTCGACCCCGCGACGGGCAGGGTGGTCCACCAGGGCAGGATCGAGGGCCCCTATCCCGACGTCAAGCAGGACCCCGGGCGCCCCTTCGACATGGAGGGGACCTTCGCCGACGTGCTCGCCACCGACGGCGAGCGCCTCTACATGCAGCAGGTGCAGCTCGACAAGTCCCTCAAGCAGATCGAGGCGCCGCGGATCACGAAGATGGGCGACCGCAAGGTCGGCCGCCACGTCTTCTCGACCGCGGGACTGCTCGACGGCGCCTACTGGAACCGCACGTTCATGACCTACTGCGAGCGCTGGCCCGGCTACTACATCGCCAACCAGGCGCCCAAGACGGGCCAGCTCCTCGTCGTCGGCCCCGACGCCACCTACGCGGTCAAGTGCTACACCCGGCGCAACCGCCACAGCCCCATGTTCTTCCCCGGCGAGGGCTACATCCTCTTCGCCGACCACAACGACAACGAGCCCGCCCTCTACGACGGCAAGAGCGCGAAGCCCCTGAGGTGGCTGCCCGAGGTCAACAAGGCCATCGGCCACACCCTGGCCATGAACGCCGTGGACCGCGACAAGGGCACGGGCTTCACGCGGGTGAAGCCGCCGAAGTGGGCGCATCGGGTCCCCGTGCGCGTCCGCGCCATGGTGCTCGCCGGCGACACGCTCTTCATCGCCGGCCCGCCCGACGCGCTCAAGGAGGGCGACGCGCTCGCCGCCTTCCAGGGCCGTGCCGGCGCCGCGCTCTGGGCCGTCTCGGCGAAGGACGGGCAGAAGCTCTCCGAGCTCGCGCTCGACTCGCCGCCCGTCTTCGACGGCCTGGCCGCCGCGGGCGGACGTCTCTGGCTCTCGACCCTGGCTGGCGAGGTGCTCTGTCTTGGCGACGCGAAGTAGCCTGTGCGTGCTGCTGCTGGCTCCCCTGCTCGTGATGACGGGCTGCGCGGGGGGCGACGCGCTGTTCCGCGCCGACTTCGAGGGCCGCCGCGCGCTCGACGCCTGGAGCGGCGACGCGGGACGCCTGGAGCCGGGCTATCGCGGGACGACGTCGCTGCTCGTCGAGCAGGGCGAGCCGGGGGGCCACGCCTCGCGCCGGGTCGAGCTGCCGGCGGACAAGATCGCCGGGAAGCTGGTGACCCTGAGCGCCGCGGTGCGGGCCGAGGATGTGGCGAAGCCGCCGAAGCCGTGGAACGGCATCAAGGTGATGCTCGTGCTCGAGACCGAGCACGGGAAGCAACACCCGCAACTCCCGCTGGGCATCGGCACCTTCGACTGGATGCGGGTGAGCCGCACGATGCGGATCTCCGGCGCCGTGCGGAAGGCGACGCTGGCGCTCGGTCTGGAGGCGACGAGCGGCAAGGCGTGGTTCGACGACGTCGAGCTCCGCGTCGGCCGCCAGGTGCGCGGTGGTCGGAGGCAGAAGACGATGTTCAGAGGACACGACCTTCCCAGGCTGCGCGGGGTGATGCACGGGCCGCGCTTCGACGAGAAGAACGTCCGCGATCTCGCCGCCTGGGGCGCCAACCAGGCCCGTTGGCAGCTCAACTGGACGCCGATGAAGAAGGCCGAGACGTGGGCGCAGGACCTCGATCGCTACGATGCGTGGCTCGACGGCGCCCTCGCCGACGCCGACAAGGCCATTGACGCCTGCGAGCGCCACGGCATCCGCGTCCTGCTCGACCTCCACTGCCCGCCGGGGGGCCGCGCCGAGGGCGGCGTGTGCCGCATGTTCTCGGAGGCCAGGTATCGCGACAAGTTCCTGGCGATCTGGGACCGCCTGGCCCGCCGCTACAAGGGCCGCGACGCCATCTACGCCTACGACCTGATCAACGAGCCGGTCGAGCCGCGCACCGGCGCCATCGTCACGTGGCCCGAGCTGGCGACCGAGGTCACCCGCCGCATCCGCGCCGTCGACCCGGGCAAGCCCGTCGTCTTCGAGCCCGGTCCGTGGGGCGGCTGCGCGGGATTCGACGACCTCGTGCCGCTCGGCCTGCCGCGGGTCATCTACAGCTTCCACATGTACCAGCCCCACCAGTTCACCCACCAGGGCGTCCACGGCTCGAAGGTCGGCGTCCGCTACCCGGGCATCATCGCTGGCGAGAAGTGGGACAAGGCGCGGCTGCGGGAGGCGATGCGGCCGGCCATCGACTTCCAGCGGGAGTTCAACGTCGGCATCTACGTCGGCGAGTTCAGCGCCATCCGCTGGGCGCCCGACGGCTCGGCCTGCCGCTACCTCCGCGACGTCATCGACCTGCTCGAGGAGCAGGGCTGGGACTGGTCCTACCACGCCTTCCGCGAGTGGGCGGGCTGGAGCGTCGAGCACACGACCGACCCGAAGGACTGGAATCCCAGCCCGACGCCGACCGACCGCGAGAAGCTCCTGCGCCAGTGGTTCGCACAGAACGAGAGGCCTGGGGTCCCGGAGTAGCGCCAGGATGGAGCGCGTCATGTGCAGCAGAGACGGCGTGGTGAGGCTCGGGGTCGTTGTGGTCCTGTCGGCCTGCACGATCGCCGCCGGCCTCGCGGGGACGGCGAGTGCCGGGGCCGCGACGGCGCAGGCCCGGCAGATCCTGGCGGCCACGGGCGTCCGCGGTGGGCTCGTCGTGCACGTCGGCTGCGGCGACGGCACGCTCACGGCGGCGCTGCGCGCGAGCGACAGCTACCTGGTGCACGGCCTCGACACGGAACGCGCCAGTGTCGCGAGAGCGCGGAAGCACATCCAGTCGCTCGGGCTGGACGGCCCCGTGTCCGTGGACACCTTCGACGGCGAGCACCTGCCGTATGCCGATAACTTGGTGAACCTGGTCGTGGCTGAGTCGCTCGGCGAGGTCGCCGAGGCGGAAGTGATTCGAGTGCTCGCGCCCCTCGGCGTCGCGTACGTGAAGCGGGATGGGGAGTGGACGAAGACGGTCAAGCCGTGGCCCGCGGCGATCGACGAGTGGACGCACTTCCTGCACGACGGCTCGGGCAACGCCGTGGCGCACGACCGCGTCGTGGCGGCTCCGCGTCGGCTTCAGTGGCTCGGCGGCCCGCTGTGGAGCCGGAGCCACGAGTACGATTCCAGCCTGTGTGCGATGGTCTCCTCGCGGGGCAGGCTGTTCTACATCTTCGATGAGGGCCCGACCGGGATCATCGACCCGCGCATCCCCGACCGCTGGACCCTGATCGCGCGGGACGCCTTCAACGGCGTGGTGCTGTGGAAGCGGCCGATCGCGGACTGGGGCTGGAAAGCGTGGCGGCCGCAGATGAAGGACCTCAACTGGCGGCGCATGCCCAGCTATCGCTGCGCGCTCCCGCTCGCCGTGCCCCGGCGGCTGGTGGCCGCCGGGGGCCGGGTGTATGCGACGCTGGGCTACCAGGCCCCGGTCACGGCCCTCGACCCCGCCACGGGGCGCACGCTGCTGACGTACGCTGGCACCGAGCATACCGACGAAATCCTCTATCACGAAGGCCGGCTCGTGCTGTGCCTCCGCACGCCGAGCGCCCCGCCCAAGGGAGCAAGAGGAGGGAAGACGCGCGGGCGGCCGGCAGCCCCGGCCACGATCGTCGCGGTGGCAGCCGACGCGGGACGGAAGCTCTGGCAGTCCGAGCCGCTGCCCGTGGTGCCCCTGACCCTGGCCGTCACCGACCGGGGTGTGTTCTGCCGCGCGGGGAACGCGGTGGTCTGCCTGGACGCGGCCTCGGGCCGCGAGCGATGGCGGGCCGCTGTCGGCGGAGCCGGCCCGCCGCTGGTCGTCTACGGCGACGTCGTGCTGTGCACGGGGCAGAAGCACCTGGTCGGGCTGTCGGCCGGCGATGGGAAGACGCTCTGGAGCCTGCCCGCGCCGCGCGGGTTCGGCGTGGCCAACCCGCCGGACCTGTTCGTGGCGGACGGGCTGGTGTGGTACGGCCAGGCGCGCCGCGACCCCAACACCATCACCGGCTACGACCCGAGGACCGGCAAGCCCGCCCGGACCATCGAGTTCGGCCCGCTGCTCACCCGCGGCCACCACGCCCGCTGCTACCGCAGCAAGGCCACCGACAACTACCTCCTGTTGCCGAAGCGGGCCGTCGAGCTCGTGGACCTGCACGGCGACCGCCACTCCCGCCACAACTGGGTCCGCGGCGCCTGCCGCTACGGCCTCCTGCCCTGCAACGGCCTGCTCTACAGCACGCCGCACCCGTGCTTCTGCTATGCGGGCGTGAAGCTCGGCGGCTTCCTCGCCCTCGCGCCCGAGGCGGTGAGCCGAGGGCAAGAGGCGAACCCCCTGGAGAAAGGCCCCGCCCTCGAGACAATCGCAAATCGCAAATCGGAAATCGCAAATGCCTTGGACTGGACCATGTACCGCCACAGCCCGCGCCGAAGCGGCAGCACCGCCACGGAGGTGAAGTGGCCGGCGCGTCCCGCCTGGACGGTGCAACTGGCGGGCAGGCTCACGCAGCCGGTGGTCGCCGGCGGCCGGCTGGTCGTGGCCCGGGTGGATGCGGGCCAGGTCTGCTGCCTGAACGCCGCCACGGGAGAGGCGGTGTGGGACTACACGGCGGGCGGACGCGTCGACTCGGCGCCGACGTGCTACCGCGGCCGCGTCCTGTTCGGCTCGGCCGACGGGTGGGTCTATTGCCTGCGCGCGTCCGACGGCGCGCTGGCCTGGCGATTCCGAGCGGCGCCTGAGGACCGCCGCGTCGTGGCCTTCGGGCGGCTCGAGTCGGCCTGGCCAGTCCACGGGAGCGTGCTGGTCCTGGGCGACGTCGCCTACTTCGCGGCCGGCCGCTCCAGCTTCCTCGACGGCGGCATGATCCTCTATGGCATCGACCCGCTGACCGGCCAGAAGCGCCACGAGACCCGGCTCGACGGCCCGCATCCTGACGCGAGCGTCCTCGATGAGGCCGCCTACGCCATGGAGGGCGCGAAGTCGGACATCCTGGTCTCCGACGGCACGCTGATCTACCTCTTCCACAACGCCTTCAACCGCCAGCTCGAGAAGCAGCCCACGCCCGTGCTGGGGAAGCCCGGCGTGCGGAGCCTCGGCGAGCGCGACTTCGGCGAGCACCTGTTCTCCAACGCAGGCTTCCTCGACGACTCGTGGCACAGCCGGAGCCACTGGGTGCTGGGCGACCGCTGGACGGCCTTCAACTTCGCACACCAGGCGCCCAAGGCCGGCCAGTTGGTCGTCTTCGATGAGGACCGGGCCTACGCCGTGAAGTGCTTCGTGCGGCGCAACAGGCTCAGCCCGCTGTTCTTCCCTGCGACCGACGGCTACTTCCTGGTGGCCGATCGCCGCGCGACCCGCGCCGTGCTGGTCAATCCCCGGGAGCGGGGCAAGCACATCCGCTGGCTGCCGCAGGACGGGGAGCTTCAGAAATGCTGGAACCTGGACGTCGGCTTCGCCCGCGGCACACCGCCCGAGTGGGTGAGCAACGTGGCGGTGCGGATCCGGGCCATGGTGCGCACGGGCAACGCGCTGTTCGCCGCGGGGCCGCCCGACGTGTGCGAGCCGGACGATCCCGCGGCCGCCCTGGAGGGCCGGCGGGGCTCGCTGCTCCTGACGTTCGACCCCGCCGATGGCCGCCAGCTCGACGAGTGCAGGCTGGACGCGGCCCCCGTGTTCGACGGCCTCATCGCCGCGCGCGGCCGCCTCTACGTCGCGACGCGGGACGGCAAGGTGTTGTGTCTCGCCCACAAGCCGTGAAGGGAAACGGTCACAGGTCCCACAACAAGAAGGGAGAGCCATCATGGGTAGGCGAACGCGGCCGATCTGTTTGCTGTCCATCGTGCTTGCGGCCAGTTCCCTCGTCGCTGCGGCGGAACTGAGGGCCCGGGATGAGGGGAAGCGGATGCTCGCGGCGACGGGCGTCCAGGGCGGCCTCGTCGTCCACCTCGGTTGCGGGGACGGGACGCTGACGGCGGCGCTGCGCGCGAGCGACAGCTACATGGTCCACGGCCTGGACGCCGATGCGGCGAACGTCCAGAAGGCCCGCGCGCACATCCAGTCCCTCGGCCTCTACGGCCCCGTGAGCGCGGACCGCTGGACCACGGCGCCCAGGCTGCCCTACATCGACAACCTCGTCAACCTCGTAGTGGCAAGTGTCAAGGGTCAAGTGTCAAGTGCGGAGATCGCTCGGGTGCTCGCGCCCCGAGGCAGAGCGCTCGTTAGGTCTGGTTCCCTTGACACTCGACACTTGACCCTTGACACTCGATCTCTCGCGGGTCTTGACGGCTGGTCGCTGTTCACCAAGCCCGTGCCGCGCGAGATCGACGACTGGACGCACTACCTCTACGACGCGAGCAACAACGCCGTGTCGCACGACACCGCGGTCGGCCCGCCGCGGCACTTCCAGTGGCTCGGCAGCCCGCGCTACTCGCGCCACCACGACCACATGTCGGGCGCGAGCGCCATGGCGTCGGCCGGCGGCCGGCTCTTCTACATCTTCGACCACGCCTCGCCGCAGAGCGTCCAGCTCCCCTCGGTCTGGCGTCTCGTCGCGCGCGACGCCTTCAACGGCACGGTGCTCTGGTCGCGGCCGATCGAGAAGTGGTACACCCAGATGTTCCGCCTCAAGAGCGGGCCGGCACAACTCACGCGCCGCCTGGTCGCCGTCGGCGACCGTCTCTACGTCACCCTCGGCATCAGTGCGCCCGTCAGCATGCTCGACGGCGTGACAGGCAAGACGCTGCTCAGCTATGAGGGCAGCGCGAACACCGAGGAGCTGCTGGTCCACGGCGGCGTGCTGCTCGCGACGATCAACGACAAGCCGTTCCGCCAGCCGGCCAACCCGCGGCAGTACAGTTACAACTGGCCCGAAGGCCCCCGCCGCATCGCCGCCTACGAGGCCGCGACCGGCAAGCTCCTGTGGAGCAAGCCGCAGCCGAGCGTCCTGCCGCTGACGCTCTGCGCCGACGACCGGCGCGCGATCTTCCACGACGGACAGAAGGTCGCGTGCCTCGACAAGAAGACGGGGCGAGAGCGCTGGCGCTCCCAGCCGCTGAAGTGGCGGCGCCCGCTGCCCACCAGCTTCGCACCGACCCTCGTCCTCTACCGCGACGTCGTGCTCTTCTCGGGGGGCGGGACGGCCAACAAGGGGAACCGGTTCCGCCCCGAGGGCAACGTCATCTACGGCCTCTCGGCCGAGGACGGCCATGAGCTGTGGAACGCGCCGCATCCGCCGTCGGGCCACCGCACGGCCCAGGACACCCTGGTCGTCGGCGGCCTGGCCTGGCTGCCCGCCATCGCCCACGGCAGCGACACGGGCGAGCTGATCGGCCACGACCCCCGCACCGGCGAGGTCAAGAAGAAGTTCCTCCCCGACGTCGAGACCCACTGGTTCCACCACCGCTGTCACCGCGCCAAGGCGACCGACAACTACCTCCTGCTCTCGCGCACCGGCATCGAGTTCGTGGACCCCAAGACCGAGCACTGGGAGTGCCACCACTGGGTCCGCGGCGCCTGCCTCTACGGCGTCATGCCGGCGAACGGCATGATCCACAACCCGCCCCATCCCTGCGCCTGCTACCTCGAGGCCAAGCTCTACGGATTCACTACCCTGGCGCCGGGAGGACGGTTCCAGGTTCCGGGTGCCGGGTTCCAGGATGGACGGCTGGAGAAGGGACCCGCCTACGGCGCTAACCCGAAACCTGTAACCCGGAACCCGCAACCCGCCGATTGGCCCACCTATCGGCACGATCCCGCCCGGAGCGGCGCGACGAAGACCGCCGTGCCGTCGGCCCTGAGGCCCGCGTGGGAGCGGGAGCTCGGCGGCCGGCTCAGCAGCGTAGTCGTCGCGGCGGGCAAGCTGTTCGTCGCGTCGATCGACACCCACACGGTGCACGCGCTGGACGCGGCGACGGGCAAGCCGGCGTGGGCCTTCACGGCGGGCGGGCGGGTGGACTCGCCGCCGACGATCTGGCAGGGCCGCTGCCTGTTCGGCTCGGCCGACGGCTACGTCTACTGCCTGCGGGCCTCCGACGGCGCGCTCGCCTGGCGCTTCCGCGCCGCGCCCATGGACCGGCGGATGGGGGCCTTCGAGCAGCTCGAATCGGTCTGGCCCGTCCACGGCAGCGTGCTCATACGGGGGAACGAGCTCTGGTGCGTCGCAGGCCGCTCGGTGTTCCTGGACGGCGGCCTGCGCCTGGTGCGGCTCAGCCCCGCGACGGGCAAGCTCGTCGGCGAAGCAGTGCTCGACGACCGCGATCCGGCCTCGGGCAAGAACCTCCAGGTCGTGATGCGGGGCCTCAACATGGCCGTCGCACTGCCCGACGTGCTGAGCTGCGACGCGAAGTACGTCTACATGCGCTCCCAGCGCTTCGACGGGGACGGCAAGCGCGAGGAGCTCGAGGTGCCCAACCTCAACGCCTCGGACCAGCGCGGCGAGACCGCGCACCTGTTCTGCCCGACGGGCTTCCTCGACGACATCTGGTGGCATCGCTCCTACTGGATCTATGGCCGCGTGTGGAAGTCGGGCGCCGGTGGCTACTCCCAGGCGGGCCGCAACGCCGCGGCGGGGCGGCCCATGGTGTTCGACGACGCCAGGGTCTACGGCTACGGCCGCAAGCCGCAGTACTACCGCTGGACCACGCCGAGGGAGTACATGCTCTTCGCCAGCGCCAGGCAGCCGAAGATCGTCCGCGAGAAGCCGGCCGCCAAGCCTCAGCCGAAGAGGAGGGCGGCGGCGAAGCCCAAGCGCAAGAAGGGCGGGCTGGGCGGCAAGCCCGCGAGCCGCTTCGCCACCGACTGGGCACAGGACGTGCCGGTCCTCGTGCGGGCGATGGTGCTGGCTGACCGCACCATCTTCTTCGCCGGCCCTGCCGACCTCGTGGACGAGACGCAGAGCCTGGCCAGCTTCGGCCAGGAGGCGACCCAGAAGCAGCTCGCCCGCCAGGCCGCGGCGCTCGACGGCGCCGAGGGCGCGGTCCTCTGGGCTGTGTCAACCGATGGTGAGAAGCTCGCCGAGCTCAAGCTCCCCAGCGTGCCCGTCTTCGACGGCATGGCCGCCGCGGGCGGCCGGCTCTACGTGGCGATGGTCGACGGCACCGTGCGCTGTCTGGGCGCGGCGGCGAAGTGAGGTGTGCTCCCCCTTCGCTTCCGCCCGCCGAGGAGGGAACGATGAGGAAGTGGCCTATCGCGGCCGGGGTCCTCGTCGCCCTGGTCGTCGTCGCGGCGTTGTGGGCCCTGCGGAGCAGGGCGGCGGGATTCCCGCGGACGCTGAGGTACAACGGGGTCGAGCGCTGCACGATCCTGCGCGAGCTGGCTCGCTACCGCGTCACCGGCGAGAAGCAGCAGCTCGGCCCGCTCCACATCCCGCACGAGGTCCGGGCCATCGCCGTCGCCTTCGAGGGCCGGTCCCGCCGCGCCTCTGGCATGGCGCTCGACTACGACTTCGAGATCGAGACGCCCTTCGGCGGGCTCCTCGTGGGGGGCAGCGGCCATTCGGGAAGCCGGCACGGCTTCCTGGAGACGGGCCCCATCGTCCACGGCCTGAGCGCCGTGGGGGTCCCCTACGCGGGCGACTACCCGATCACCTGCACCTGCACGCCGCCCGAGTCCCTCGACAGCCTCGACCTCGTGATCTACGAGGCCGCGGCCGAGACCGCGCCCGGCAGGCCGGTCGCGTCGCTCGACGACGCCATCGAGCGCTACCGCGCGGACCCGTCCGACGCCGAGGCCCTGCGGTTCCTGCGCACGCAATGGACCGCGAAGGCGGCCGAGGCCGACTGGGCGCGGACGTTGCTCGAGGCGACCTACAGGCCCGCGTTGAGGGTGCGGCGCATCTCGAAGATCGGGGCACCGATCGGGGTCGCGTTCGGCGCGGGCAAGGAGCGGCCGGGCTTCTTCCGAGGCCCGTACGGCCTCGACGTCGGCGTCCTGATCGACGGCGAGCGTCGGCGCCACTTCCGCGAGCTCGACTCGGGCGGCGCACGAGGCAGGTGGGGCGCCAACCTGGGCTTCGAGCCCGGCACCGCGAAGCTCGGCGTCCACCGCTACCAGCTCCACTGCATCCTCAAGCGGTTCCCAGTCAGCCGGCACGACCCGCCGGTCTGGACGACGTCGTGGACGGGCGAGCCGATCTGGGTCACCCTGGTCGAGGAGCTGCCCGAGGGCTACATCCGCCGCGTCTCCAGCCCGGAGCTCGACGCACAGGTTCGCGCGGCACTTGCCCTCGACGACTGGCGCGGGGGCTTCTGGGTGAAGCGCGGAAGCTTGAACTACCCCCTCCGTGCAGTGACGGCGGTGCCTGTTGCCCTTGGCCATCGCTTCTGGGTCTCGGTGGACGGCGCGGAGCCTGTCCCACTGTACCCCGACCCGCCGTCGTGGCTGCGGACCTCCGGTGCGTGGGCCGCCTGCCCGGCCGGCAGCACGGGGCGGGTCGGCGAGGGGCGCTACGGCCTCGCGCCGCTGAAGCACGCCTTCGGGGCGCCCGGTCGCCATCGGGTCAAGGTGCTTCTCAGGCCAGACGACGCCGCCGCGCTGTGCGTCCCGGGGGACACCGAGTTCTGGGGCGGCACCCACGAGAGCGAGGAGCTCGAGGTGGACTACCGCCCGCCGCCCGAGCGCTGAGCCCTCTGGCGGCAGGCCCGCGCGCGGTGCGCGACCCGCGGCGACATCTCCCTTGACGTCCCGGTCCCAAGGGTGTACCCTACAGTGGCTAGAGATCTGCTTGATGGAGGCCCTCCGATGACCTATCGCGGCTACGTGAAGAACGGCGTCGTCGTCCTGGACCCGCCAGCGGACCTGCCGGAAGGCGCCGAGGTCGAGGTGGGTGTGGTTGGCGAGGGGCGCGAGCCGCTCGAAGACGAGACACCGACGCTCTACGAACAGCTCAAGGACGTCATCGGGATCGCCGACGGGCTCCCATCGGACCTTGCGAGGAATCACGACCACTACCTCCACGGGCAGCCCAAGAGGGCCCGAGCCTGCTGTTCGCAGCTCCCAAGGGGTGAACCATGACGTACTGGGGCCATGTCAAGAACGGAGTGGTGGTCCTCGATTCTCCAGCGGACATACCTGATGGTGCGAGGGTTCAGGTGTACCTGGTCGAGGCGCCCGCGGAGGACAGCGCCGATGACGAGGGCCCAACGCTGTACGAGCGGCTGAGGGATGTGGCAGGGAAGGCCGAGGGCCTCCCGCCCGATGGGGCCATCAACCACGACCACTATCTCTATGGCCTGCCGAAGAAATGACGACGACCTTCGTCGATACCGCCTTCTACGTCGCCTTCGTCAGCCGCCAGGACGCGCTCCACACTGCCGCGATCGCCGCGAGCAAGGAGGTCCGGGGGCAGTTCCTTACTACGGAGTATGTCCTGCTGGAGGCGGCGAACTGGCTCTGTGGCGCATCCTGCAAGCCGCTCTTCCTCAGGCTATTGGACGACCTGCGGCGGGACCCTCGCACGACGGTATTCCCCGCGTCCCAGGACCTCTTCGACGCAGGTGTGAGCCTGTACTCGCGGCGCCAGGACAAGGACTGGTCGCTCACCGACTGCATCTCCTTCGCAGTGATGCAGCAACAGGGCCTCACGGACGCGCTGACCGCCGACCACCACTTCGAGCAGGCAGGCTTCACCCTCCTTATGAAGAGCCCCTCGCCCTAGTGCTTGCCTCGGGGGAGCCCCATGGACGTTGACGGCTTCCTCGAATCGCTGCGACGCGATCCCGGCTACAGGGACCAGATCGTCCACGTCCACGCCGAGCCGGCGCGGGAGCCGAGCTGGGCGCCGGTGCCCGACGGGCTGCATCCCGCGCTGGGGCCGTTCCTGTCGGCGCTGGGCGTCTCGCGGCTCTATCGGCATCAGGCCGAGGCGATCGAGGCGGCGCTCCGGGGTGAGGACGTGCTGATCACCACGGGGCCGGCGAGCGGCAAGAGCCTGTGCTTCCAGGTGCCCATCCTCCAGCGGTTCCTCGAGGAGCCCGAGACCACCGCGCTGTTCGTCTTCCCGATGAAGGCGCTGGCGCGCGACCAGGTGGCGGCGTGGAATCGCGGCGTTAGGGCGATGCGCGAGGCGGTCGATCCGAAGCTCGTGCAGGCCATGCCCTTCGACGCCGACGCCTCCGCCGCCGACCGCCGCACGGCGCGGGACCGCGCGCGGCTGATCGTGACGAACCCCGAGATGCTCCACTGCAACCTGCTGCCGGCGCATCCGCGCTGGCAGCGCCTGTTCAACGGCCTGCGCACCGTCGTGCTCGACGAGCTGCACGTCTACGCCGGCTTCTTCGGCGCGAACATGGCCAACGTCCTGCGCCGGCTCGAGCGGGTGTGCGAGCATTACGGCGTGCGGCCCCAGTTCATCTGCTCGTCGGCCACCGTCGGCAATCCCAGGCAGATGGCCGAGCGGGTCATCGGCCGCCCGCTCCATCACGTGAGCGAGGACACCAGCGCGATGGGGGCGCGGACCTACGTCTTCTGGAACCCGCCCCGCGTCAAGCGGCGCAGGTGGCGGGGCCGGCGGAGCGCGAACGTCGAGGCGCACGAGCTGATGGTCCAGCTCATCCGGGCGCGGGCGCCCACCATCTGCTTCGCCAAGTCGCGCACGACGGCCGAGATGATGTACCGCTACGTCCGCGAGGGCCTCGAGCGCCAGGCGCCGGCGCTCGCCGACAAGGTCGTGCCCTATCGCGGCGGCTACTCGCCCAGGCAGCGGCGCGACATGGAGCGCCGTCTCCGCGAGGGCGAGCTGCTCGGCGTGAGCGCCACCCGCGCGCTCGAGCTGGGGATCGACGTGGGCGCGCTCGATGCCTGCATCGTCATCGGCTACCCGGGCTGGCTCCACGCGCTCTTCCAGCAGTGGGGCAGGGCGGGCCGCGCGGGCCGCGACTGCCTGTGCATCCTCGTCGGCACCGACACCCCCATCAACCAGTACGTCATGGCCCACCCCGAGTTCATCTTCGAGCGGCCCATCGAGGCGGGCGTCGTCGACCACGACAACCCCTTCGTCGTGCTCGGCCACGTGCGCTGCGCCACGGCCGAGCTGCCGGTCCAGGACGCCGAGACCGGCCGCTTCGGCTACGCGGCCGACCTCGCGCTCGAGGTGCTCGAGGAGAAGCAGAAGGTCCACCACCTCAACGCGCTGTGGTACCACGCCTCGCCCGACCCGCCGGCGCACGAGGTGCGCCTGCGCGGCTACGGCGACGAGAGCACGGTCGTGCAGGACGCCGACACCGACGAGGTGCTCGACCGCCTCGACAAGTTCCGCGCCCTCCGCCTCTTCTACCCCGGCGCCATCTACCTCCGGGGCGGCGACACCTATGCCCTCGTCGATCACGACTTCGACCGCAACGTGGTCCGCGTCCGCCGGGTGAACGTGGACTACTACACCGACCCGCTCAGCGGCACGGCGGTCGATCACATCGACGTGACCCTCGACTCCCGGCCCTGCGGCACCGGCACGGCCCATCTCGGCGAGGTCTTCGCCGTCTTGAGCACCTTCTGCTACGAGCGGGTGCGCTTCTACACCGTCGAGCGGATCGACCAGCAGCCGGCCGACGTGCCGAACGTGGCCTACGAGGCCATGAGCTTCTGGCTCACCGCCCCCGAGGCGCTGGCCCGCGAGGCCATCGCTGTCGGGCTCGACGCCTACGACGGCATGAAGGGCATCCTCTACTGCGTCAGCCGCGTCCTGCCCCTGTTCCTCACCAGCGACGCCAACGACTTCGACTGGAGCCTCGGCTGCCGCAACGCCGCGCCCGAGACGATGTTCTGGTTCGAGTTCTACCTCAAGGGCATCGGCCACAGCGAGCAGTGCTACGAGCGGCTCGAGGAGATCCTCGCCGTCGCGCTCGAGCAGCTCCTGGCCTGCGACTGCGAGGACGGCTGCCCCAACTGCACGAGCCGTCCCATCACGCCCTACCACGTCCGCAACGTCGAGCTGGGCGAGGGCACCATGCACAGCCGCCGCGCCGCCGCCGTCGTGCTCAACAGCCTGCTCACGGGGCAGAGCGTCGAGCGCTCCATCGCCGCGCTCGAGGCGCCGCGCCCGCGGGGCCAGCGCCACCTGCCCTACGTCGTCGCCGAGCCGCGGCTGGCCAAGCCCCACCAGATGCCGCTCGACCTGCACACCCGCCGCCTCATGGCCCGCAAGCTCGACCGCCAGCGCCTGCCCAAGCTGCCCGTCGATCACCCCATCGACCCCTTCCCGCCCGAGGGCATCCCCGACCGCGAGCCCGACGACACCATCGCGGCTGCCGATTCCGAGGCCCGCTCCGGCGCCGCCCCCATCCGCCGGACCGCCTCGGGACCCGAGGCCAAGCCCGCCATCCGCCGCACCGGCGACAAGGCCGCCCGCAAGGCCCTCCGCCGCCTCAAGAAGCGCCCCAAGCCGCCCGCCGAGCCGCCCGCCCCGCCGTCCCCACCCTCGGAGGAAGCGTCCCCGCCCATCAAGGCCGGCGACAGCCTCGCCGCCCTCGCCCGCAAGCGCAAGCGGCAACGGCGTCGCGATGCGGACGACACTGCTGGAGCGCCGAAGGATTCGTGATCTGCTTCAGGAGAGGGAGGTCAGGGCGATGGTGGGCGACGCACTCGGAGCTTGCGCTCGGTGAGCGCTCGACGCCCCGGCTTCTTCAGGCGGACAAGAAGCAGGCCGTGATGGGCGCCCGGCGTGTAGCGCCGCACGTCGGAGAAACCGAGGTCCTGCGCGATCAGGAACTGGCTGGCGTCCTGCGCGGCTTGCCACACGGCATCGTCGTCGCGGCCCGCGAGCCCTTCCTGCGGCACGGTGTCGGCCTCATGTCCAAGGGCCGCGAGAGCCTGCGCCAGCGCGGTCGGCATGTTCTCGTCGAGCTTGATCTTCATGCGATGGTGGGAGCTTCGGGCACGGGCAGATCTTCTTCCGCCGAGGCCGCTGCGAAGGCGATTACGGCGCGGACGTCCTCTTCTGTGAGTGTGGGGAAGTCCTCGAGGATCTCAGCCACGCTGGCCCCCTCGGCGAGACTGGCCAGCACCGTTCGCACGAGCACCCGCGTGCCCTTGACCACTGTGGCGCCCCCACACACCCCCGGCGTGCGCTCGATGTGGTGCAGGTAGTCCACCGCGCGTCTCCGCTCCGTCACTGCGCTCTCCACGTCTCCTGGCCCCATTTTGGAGGACCGCGCGCCGCAATGCAAGCCTGCATGGCGCGCCGCCCGGATTGTGCTTGACGCCCCATTGGCCTGCGCGTAAGCTCATTGGGGCAATAGAACAGGAGGATCCGCAATGGCCAGGAAGCTGACGCGTCGGGAGTTTGTGAAGGAGAGCGCGGTGGCTGCCGCGGCGGCGGTGGCCGTGCCGGGGATCGTGCGGGCGGGCAACCCCGCGAAGCAGGACACGAGCAGGATCCTCAACTACAACGCCGACATGGAGTACCGCCGGCTCGGGAAGAGCGGGCTGATGGTCTCGGCCGTGGCGCTGGGCGGCCACTGGAAGCGCATCGTGAAGGTCATCGGCGGCTCCGAGCCGCGCGGCTGGATGACGATGGCGATCGGCGGCGAGGCGTTCCGCAAGAACCGCGCCGACGTGGTGACCCGCTGCATCGAGCGGGGGATCAACTACGTCGATGCCTGCTGCCGCGAGGAGATCCTGGCCTACGCCCACGCCCTCAAGGGCCGGCGCGACAAGATGCTCTTCGGCTACTCGTGGCACATCTGGGAGAGCCGCTACCCCGAGTGGCGGCCGGCGAAGAAGCTCCAGGAGGGACTCGGCCGCGGGATGAAGGAGGCGGGGCTCGAGCACGTGGACCTCTGGCGCATCAGCCTGCTGACGAATAGCAGCAAGCATGCGAAGGGCGATATCGAGGAGGCGGTGAAGGCACTCGCCTGGGCCAAGAAGACCGGCCGCGCGCGCTTCGTCGGCATCTCGTCCCACGACCGCCCGCACATCAAGCACCTCATCGAGACCTACCCCGAGCAGATGGAGGCCATCTGCACTCCCTACACGGCGAAGACGAAGGTGGTGAACGACGAGGCGGGGCTGTGGGCGGCGATCCGCAAGCACGACGTCGGCTGGTTCGGCATCAAGCCCTTCGCCAGCAACTCGGTGTTCAAGGGCGACAGCTCGCCCGACAGCCCGCACTTCGAGGAGGACAACCGCATCGCGCGGCTGTGCGTTCGCTGCATCCTGTGCAACGAGGCCATCGCCGCGCCCATGCCGGGCCTCATCACCGTGCAGCAGGTCGACAACGTGTGCCTGGCCGTCAAGGAGCGCCGCGCGCTCGACCTCGAGGAGAAGGCCGACCTCGACCGCGCCATGGACCGCGCCTGGGCCGCCCTGCCGCCCGACTACCAGTGGCTCAAGGACTGGGAGTGCGTGTGAGCCCACCCCGTCCCCGCGCTCGCGCTCTCCCCGCGCTCGCGCTCGTCCCTCCGCTCCGCGGGGGGACGGGGCCCCCGCCGCTCCGCGGCTCGAACGGGAGTCTGCTCTCGTGGCGTGCCGCAGAGCGGCTGTCCGTGCGTCCCCCCGCGGAGCGGAGGGACGAGCGCATGTGCTGGAAGGGGGTTGCTCGTCCCCGTGCTCCCGCGCGGGGGCGGGATCTTCGATGCTCTGCGTCGTCGGGGGCCGGCTCGCAAGAGGACGCGGGAGCGTCCGGGATCGCGTCCCCGCGCAGGAGCACGGGGACGAGCGGGTGGGGGAGGGCGTGGCGCCTCCTGAGAGATGGATGACAGAGGGGAACGAATGCGCGGAGTCGGTGGCCACCGTGTCGCTCTCTCGCTCGTGATGGCGATCGCCGCCGCGGTGTGGGCTGGCGAGACGAAGAAGGCCGGCGGCCCACCGCCGCTGGTGGTGGGCAAGGACGCGCCGACCCTGCCCGGCGAGCCGACGGGGCAGAAGCCCAAGGGCAAGGTCGCCGACAACGGCGCCTGCTTCGTGTGCCACGCCAACTACAAGACCGAGCCGCTCGCCCTCGACCACGCGAAGCAGAAGATCGGCTGCGCATCCTGCCACGGCCCGAGCGACGCCCACTGCAACGACGAGAACAACACGACCCCACCCGACACGCTCTTCCCCGCCGACCGCATCGACGCCGCCTGCCGCAAGTGCCACGGCAAGCACGAGGCCGAGGCCGCGAAGGTCATCGCCCGCTGGCGCGAGCGCTGCCCGACCAAGACCGACCCCGCGACCATCGTCTGCACTGACTGCCACGGCACCCACCGCCTCCGCGTCCGCACCGTCCGCTGGGACAAGCGCACCCGCAAGCTCCTCCCTGCC